>JAPLKY010000427.1 GCA_026387805.1 Candidatus Krumholzibacteriia bacterium | reverse complement strand
AAAGGCATGCGGCCCGAGATACTTCTCGTCCGCCCAGAAGGACGGACAGGAGGACGTGCACGATCCGCACAGAATGCACTCGTAGAGGCCGTCGAGCTTCGCGCGATCGTCCTGGCTCTGCAGGCGCTCCTGGTCGCTCGGCGGCGGCGTCTTCGTGATGAGGTACGGCTTCACGGCAAGGAGTTTCTCGGCGATCGTATCGATATCGACGGCGAGATCCTTGATCACGCGCAGTCCCTTGAGCGGTTCGACCGTCACCGTGTCCGTGCCGAGGGTCATCACCTGCGTCTCGCAGGCGAGGCGGTTTACATGGTTGATCGTCATCGCGCACGAGCCGCAGATGCCGCTCCGGCACGAGCGGCGGAAGGTGAGCGAGCCGTCCTGCTTGAAACGGATCTCGTTCAGGCAGTCGAGTACCGACTGCCCCTTCATGGCGTCGACCTTGTACTCCTGCCAGTAGTGCTCCTTGCCCTTCCCGCCGGTGTTGTACCGCTTGATGCGGAAAGTGAGGGTCTTGCTTTCGTGTTCGGTCATCGCTGGCGGCCTCCTTAATATGCGCGTTCCTTCGGCTGGAAGCGGGTGATGACGACGGGCTTGTAATCGAAGACGATCTTCCCGTCTTTCTTCCACGCGAGCGTGTGCTTGAGCCACTTCGCGTCATCGCGCTTCGGAAAATCGGTGCGGCTGTGGGCGCCGCGGCTCTCCTCGCGCGTCAGGGCTCCGATGACCATCACCTCGGCGAGCTCGAGCATGCGTCCGAGCTCGATCGCGTCGATGAGGTCCATGTTGAATTCCTTCCCCCTGTCGTCGACGCGGATGCGCTTGTATCGCTCCTGGAGGCTCCGCACCTCTTCGAGGAGCTTCGCGAGCCTCGCGCCGTTCCGGAAAACGGCGCAGTCGATCGTCATCTTCTGCTGAATCTCGGCCCTGATTGCCGCGACCCGCTCCGTGCCCGAGGCGGCGAGGATGCCTTCCACCTCGGCGATCGCTTCCTTCGCGGCATCGACCGGGAGGTCGGCGAGCTCCGGCTCCTCGCGCAGGAACCGCACGATCGATTTTCCCGCGCGGCGCCCGAAGAGACTCGCCTCGAGGAGCGAGTTCGTCCCGAGACTGTTCGCGCCGTGAACGCTCACGCACGCGCATTCGCCGGCGGCGAAGAAGCCCTTCACGACCTTCGACTTCCCGTCCGCGAGCACGCGGCAGTCGTTGTCGGTGGGGATGCCCCCCATCGAGTAGTGCGCGGTCGGCTGGATGGGAATCGGATCCTTCACGCAATCGATGTGGATGAACTTCCACGCGAGCTCGTGGATCTGCGGGAGAAGCGTCATGATCTTCTCCTTGCCGAGGTGGCGCAGATCGAGGTGGACAAAGTCCTTCCCGCCGATGCCTCTTCCCTCGTCGATCTCCTTCTGGATCGCGCGGGAGGTGACGTCGCGGGGCGCGAGCTCCATCTTCTCGGGAGCGTATTTCTTCATGAAGCGCTCGCCGGCGTCGTTTATGAGATAGCCCCCCTCGCCGCGCGCAGCCTCGCTCACGAGAATGCCGTGGATGTAGAGTCCCGTCGGATGGAACTGGAGAAACTCCATGTCCTCGAGCGGGAGCCCGGCGCGGAGCACCATGCCCTGCCCGTCCCCCGTGCTCGAGAGCGAGATCGAGGCGATCCGGTACACGCGCGCGTGGCCGCCCGTGCCGAACATGACCGCTTTTCCGTGGAATACGTGCACGCCGCCGTTCACGACGTCCCAGGCGACGACCCCGCGGCAGATATCGTCGCGGATGACGAGCCCGAGCACGTAGAACTCGGGATAGAATCGAACGCCGTTCTTGATGCAGTTCTCATAGAGCGTGTGGAGCAGCACGTGACCGGTCCGGTCCGCGGCGTAGCAGGCGCGCAGTATCGGCCCCCCCTTGCCGAAATTCTTCGTGTGGCCGCCGAACATGCGTTGGGCGATGCGGCCGTCGGCCGTCCGCGAGAAGGGCGCCCCCATGTGCTCGTACTCGCGCACGACGATCGGCGCCTCCTTCACGAGGATCTCGATCGCGTCCTGGTCGCCGAGGTAGTCCGATCCCTTGATCGTGTCGAACATGTGCCATTCCCAATGGTCCTCTTCCTCGTTCGCGAGGGAGGCGGCGATGCCCCCCTGAGCGGCGCCCGAATGTGACCGCGTCGGGAAGACCTTGCTCACGACCGCCACGTCGTATTCCTTCGAGGCCTCGATCGCCGCGCGCATCGCAGCGAGCCCGGCCCCCACGATGATGACGTCGTGGCGGTGGATATTGTGCACCGGCACGCCCGACACGTCGTGGATTGTTTCGGGATCAAGCGTTGCCATATTTTAGAAACCTCCCTGGAACGGAAGTATGGTGAGAATGCCGAGCACGAGCGCAACGAGGGCGACGAGCGAAATCGCGCTGTAGAGGAAGATCCGCACCCATCCCCAATGAATGTAATCCTCGAGGACGATCCAGAGCCCATAGAGCCCGTGGAAGAGCGCGACGACGAGGAACGAGATATCGATCGTTTTCCAGAGCGGCGTCGCGACGCGGTCCGCCACCGCCGCGAAGGTGAGATCCTCCCTCAGAAGATAATGGAGGAGCCACACGTGCGCGAAGAGCACGACCGCGAGGTACACGCCCGTGACCCGCTGAAAGAGCCACAGGACCGCGCCGCCGGATGTAACGTCTTCACGGTGCCTCATGACAGCCCACCCCCTCCGAGTCTCGCGACGGCCGAGAGAAGTCCCCCGACCTTCGTGAGCATCGCGTAGGCGACCACGCCCCACGTCACGAGCCAGATGATCACGGCGGTCGCGAATATCGTCTTCTGTCTCTCGACCATGACGCCGAGGTCGATGAGGGTGATCCGGAGGCCGTTCCAGAGATGATAGAGGATCACGCCGACGAGCCCGATCTCGAGCGCCTTGAAGAGGGGATTGTTGAAGAATTGCATGACCGCGTCGAACGACGCACCATCCGTCACCCCTTTCTGCGCCACGATCAGATGATGAATCACCCAGATATGGGTGAGCAGATAGAGAATGAGCGCGAGACCGGAGAGACGGTGCAGTATCCACGCCGCCGTCCCGAGATGAATCCGGTACCTCTGAAGTGCCCTCATCGATCCCTCCCCGTTGAAGCCCGCGGATTCCCGCAGGGTCCGCATAATGTGCCGATCATGAACTGAAATCCGGTTCCCGGGACTATATCATCTCCTCAATCGCAGCGTCAACGGAGAATGCGGGCGGCGGGCGGCGCAAGAGACCTATGCACGACGGATGCCGCTCTCGAGCCGCAAAAAGTATTGACGCTCTTTCAGCCATCTTGTTAGCTTGCTTTATTATCCGCCGTGGCATGGGTTTTCGGGTAGTGAATCTATCGGCCTTTCAACAATGCAGGGAGGTACATATGTTCCGTGCGAAACTGTTCGCTGTGATCCTGGTGCTGTCCGCTCTCCTATTTTCGTGTTCCGGCAAAGACGGCGCGACCGGCCCCGCAGGTCCCGCCGGCACCGCCGGCACCGACGGCAATGCGAATGTGATCCTATTCCAATTCGGGTCGCAGACATCGACAACGGGACTGTTCAGCTATCCATTTGCAGCGACTGCATCGCTCGTCGATACCAGCATCATTCTCGGATACTATATGGAATCCGGCTGGCCGAACTGGTATATCGTTCCGGGTTTGGGTCCCGGCGCTGATTATGCGACGCGCTCATATTGGCGATACAACTCCAACAACTGCCTGTATTATGTGCAACTATCGACCGCTAACGGCACGAGTGATTACACAACTTCAACGACCTTCACCGAGTTCAAGATCCTTATCGTGCCCGCGTCCACGATCACGGCTCTCACATCGAGGGGACTGAATCTCTCCGATTACAATGCCGTGGCGGATTATCTGAATCTGTCCGAGTAATTGCGCCGGCAGTCGATTCTAATGAACGGAGTGAGGGGGCACGCCTCCTCACTCCCTTTTTCTTTGCTAAATGTCGATATCCATCTGCAGAGTGGCCGTATCCACGAA
>JAPLKY010000229.1 GCA_026387805.1 Candidatus Krumholzibacteriia bacterium | reverse complement strand
GCTACGCTATGATCTCGGTCACGATGCCGGCGCCCACGGTGCGGCCGCCCTCTCGGATCGCGAACCGAAGCTCCTTCTCCATCGCGATCGGCGTGATCAGCTCGATCGTGAGCTCCGCGTCGTCACCCGGAATCACCATCTCCCGGCCTTCCTGAAGCGTCGCCACGCCCGTCACGTCCGTCGTCCTGAAGTAGAACTGCGGCCGATATCCGTTGAAAAACGGCGTATGCCGACCGCCTTCCTCTTTCTTCAGCACGTACACCTTCCCCGTAAACTTCCGGTGCGGCGTAACGCTCTTCGGCGCCGCCACCACCATACCCCGCTCCAGCATCTCCTTCTCGATCCCTCTCAGCAACAAGCCGACGTTGTCTCCCGCCATCCCCTCGTCCAGCATCTTGCGGAACATCTCGACACCCGTCACCACGCTCTCCCGCGTGTCCTTGATCCCCACGATCTCCACCTTGTCACCCACGTGGATCTTCCCCCGCTCCACTCGCCCCGTCCCCACCGTGCCTCGTCCCGTGATCGAAAACACGTCCTCCACCGGCATCAAAAACGGCTTGTCAATGTCCCGCTTCGGCATCGGTATGTACGTGTCTATCGCGTTCATCAATTCCCATATGCACTTCGCTTCGGGTCCGTCCGGATCCTCACTGTTCATCGCCTTCGAGGCGCTCCCCCGCACAAACGGTATCTCGTCCCCCGGGAACTGATACTCGCTCAAAAGCTCCCGGCACTCCAGCTCCACCAGATCCAACAGCTCCGGATCGTCCACCAGGTCCACCTTGTTCAAAAACACCACAATGTACGGCACTCCCACCTGACGCGCCAACAAGATGTGCTCCCGCGTCTGCGGCATCGGCCCGTCAGCCGCCGAGACTACCAATATCGCCCCGTCCATCTGCGCCGCTCCCGTGATCATGTTCTTCACGTAGTCCGCATGCCCCGGACAGTCCACGTGCGCGTAGTGACGGTTCGCCGTCGAGTACTCCACGTGCGCCGTCGCTATCGTTAATATCTTCGTCGCGTCACGACGCCCCTGCGACTCCGAAGCCTTCGCCACCTCGTCGTACGATATGAACTTCGCCAAACCCTTCTTCGAAAGCTGCTTCGTGATCGCTGCCGTGAGCGTCGTCTTCCCGTGGTCCACGTGCCCGATCGTCCCAACGTTCACGTGCGGCTTGTTCCTGTCAAACTTAGCCTTTGCCATCGAACCTTCCCTCCTTCACGCGAGGCCCGTAAGGTGGCCCAGCTTCTCGGTGATAAGTTCCGGAGGCACCCGGTCGTAATGGGAAAACTGCATCGTGTAGACCGCCCTGCCCTGGGTGAGAGACCGGAGACTCGTCGAGTAACCGAACATGTCCGAAAGGGGCGCCCGCGCCGTGATGACCTGAGCGTTCGAACGATGGAACATCCCTTCCACTTTTCCTCTTCGCATATTGATATCGTTGATCACTTCGCCGACGTATTCGATGGGGAGCACGACCTCGAGATCCATGATGGGCTCGAGGAGCACGGGGCTCCCGTGACGCACGCCTTCCGCAAACGCCATGCTCGCCGCGGCCCGGAACGCGATATCGGTCGAGTCGACCTCGTGATACGCCCCGTCCACGAGCGCAACCGTGACGTCGACGACGGGGTAGCCGCCGAGCGGTCCGCTCACCATCGACTCGCGCACGCCGCCCTCGACGTACGGAATGAAGTGCTTGGGAACGACGCCGTTCTTGATCCTGTTCTCAAAGGTGAATCCCTTGCCCGGCGCCGGCTCGAGCTCGAGCGTGACGACGCCGAAATGCCCACGCCCCCCGCTCTGGCGGATGAACTTGCCCTCCGCGCGCGTCGGGAGCGTGATCGTTTCCTTGTACGCGACCTGCGGGCGGCCGACCTTGGCGGCAACGTCGAACTCCCTGAACATTCGCTCGACGAGAATCTCGAGGTGAAGCTCGCCCATTCCCGAGATGATCGTCTGGCCCGTATCGGCGTCGATCTTCATGCGGAACGACGGGTCCTCGCCCGCGAGCTGCACGAGCGCGTTCATCATCTTTTCCCCGTCCGCCTTCGTCTTCGGCTCGATCGAGACCCAGATGACCGGATCGGGGAAACGCATCGATTCGAACTGGATCAGGTGTTTCGCATCGCAGAGCGTGTCCCCCGTATGGGCGCTCTTCAGCCCCACGACGGCGACGATGTCGCCCGTGAAGATCTCGTTGATATCCTCGCGCTTGTTCGCGTGCATTCTCAAGAATCTGCTCACGCGCTCCTTGCGATCGCTCGAAGCATTGATCACCTGGCTCCCGGCCCTCATCGATCCCGAATAGACGCGCACGTAGTGGAGGCGTCCGACGTATTTATCGGTCTGAACCTTGAACACGTACGCCGCGAAAGGGGCGTCGTCCATCGGCGGCCGCTCCTCTTCCTTCTCGGTGTAGGGGTTGATCCCCTTTTCCGCCGGAATGTCGCTCGGGCTCGGGAGGTATGCCACGACCGCGTCGAGCACCTTCTGAACGCCCTTGTTCTTGAAAGCCGACCCGCCGAGCACGGGAACGATCTTGGACCCGATGGTGCCCTTGCGGATCGCCGCGCAGATCTCCTCGACCGTCACCGCGGAGCCGTGGACGACGTGATGCATGACCTTGTCGTCCAGATCCGCGAGCGCGTGCATGAGCGTATCCCTCGCCGTCGCGGCCCTCGCGAGCTCCCGCGCCGGAATATCCGTTTCCCGGAACGTCGCGCCGAGCTCTTCTTCGTCGTAGTAAATCGCCTTCATCGAAATCAGGTCGATGACTCCCTCGAAGGAATCGCCCGATCCCATCGGCAGCACGATGGGCACGGCGTTCGCGCCGAGCCTCTCGTGCATCATTCTCACGGCGTTCTCGAAATTGCTTCCGACGCGGTCCATCTTGTTGACGAACGCGAGCCGCGGTATCTGATACCGGTCGGCCTGCCGCCAGACCGTCTCCGACTGGGGCTCGACGCCGCCGACGCCGCAGAATACCGCGACGAGGCCGTCGAGGACCCGGAGGCTCCTCTCGACCTCGACCGTGAAATCGACGTGCCCCGGGGTGTCGATGATGTTGATGCGGTGGTCGCCCCACTCGCAGGTCGTCGCGGCGGACATGATCGTGATCCCCCGCTCCCTCTCCTGCTCCATCCAATCCATCACCGTGCTTCCCTCGTGCACTTCGCCCATCCGATGGACCTTGCCCGTATAGAAGAGAATCCTCTCGGTCAGGGTAGTCTTGCCCGCATCGATGTGGGCCGCTATCCCGATGTTGCGGACCTTCTCAAGAGGAAATTCTCTGGTCATAAAGCCTCTCCGCGCCGGGGCTTCCTGACATCGCCCCGACATGGGAGGCGCGAAGCGTCAGGTGAGCCGAAAGCGGCGGGTGTCGTTAAGCAACGTCTGCTTGTTCATCAGTTGTCTCCCTCACCCTCGTCGGAACCCGCGCGAACGGGCTCCAATCCGGATTTGCCCCAACCACCCAGCCAATAAAGCTCTATTCGAACCGGCCTCGGCAGACCGGCCGATCTGCGCTACCAGCGATAGTGCGCGAAGGCCTTGTTCGCCTCCGCCATCTTGTGCGTATCTTCCCGCTTCTTGATCGACGGCCCTTCATGCTTGTACGCGGCCATGAGCTCGAACGCAAGCCGTTCCGCCATCGTATGTTCCGGCCGCACGCGCGCGTAGCCGAGAATCCAGCGAAGCGCGAGCGCGAGGCGCCGGTCGGAGCGGACCTCTATCGGCACCTGGTACGTGGCGCCACCGACCCTGCGACTCGTCACCTCGAGGACGGGCTTCACGTTCTCTATCGCCTTCCTCATCACGTCGAGACCTTTCTGCCCCGATTTTTCCTCGATGATATCGAGCGCGCCGTAAACGATCCTCTCCGCCGTGCCCCTCTTGCCTCCCTTGAGAACGTAGCTGATGACCCGGGAAACGAGGGCGTCGTTGTACTTCGGATCGGATATCACATCTCTCTTTACTACTTCACGCCTGCGTGGCATTGCATCAATCTCCCTGAATGTTATGCGGCGGTCTTCTTCGGCCTCTTGACGCCGTACTTCGAACGGCTCTTGTTTCTTCCCTCGACGCCTGTCGCGTCGAGCGCGCCGCGGATGATATGGTAACGGACGCCGGGAAGATCCTTCACGCGTCCTCCGCGGATGAGGACGATCGAATGCTCCTGAAGGTTGTGGCCTTCTCCGGGTATGTAGGAGGTGACTTCGAAGCCGTTCTGAAGCCTTACTCGGGCCACTTTGCGGATCGCCGAGTTCGGCTTCTTGGGCGTCGAGGTATACACCCGCGTGCACACGCCTCGTTTCTGCGGACAGCTCTTGAGAGCGGGGGCATGCGTTTTCTTGCGAACCGCGGAGCGCCCCTTGCGAATGAGCTGGTTGATCGTCGGCACCATTTACCCCTTAATTCTAATAACGACAACTAGTTACAAACCTTTTGCGCACCCAAAGAGACAAAAAGAGGGACGCAAAAGTGCAATCTAACAATATTATTTATCTATGTCAAGTAAATATTTATAAGAGGCTTAAGAGACTTCCTCCTTCATTTTGTTGATGAGCTCGACGATCTCCTCGTCGCCGAATTCCCGCTCGAGAAGCTCCTCCTCGCTCACCTCCTCGGCGATCCTGATCTGGCTGTACTTCTGGAGACCCGTGCCGGCCGGAATGAGGTGCCCCATGACCACGTTCTCCTTGAGCCCGCGGAGGTAATCGACCTTGCCCTGAACGGCCGCCTCGGTAAGCACGCGCGTCGTTTCCTGGAAGCTCGCCGCCGAAATGAAGCTTTCCGTCGTGAGAGACGCCTTCGTGATGCCGAGGAGGAGCGGCTTGAACGTCGCCGGCTTTCCCTTCTCGCGCATCGTCCGATCGTTCTCTTCCCGGAACTCGGCCTTGCTCATGATGTCCCCTTCGAGGAAACGGGTGTCGCCCGGATCCTCGAGGACGACTTTCTGGAGCATCTGCCGCACGATGACCTCGATGTGCTTGTCGCTGATGCGCACTCCCTGGAGCCGGTATACTTCCTGGATCTCGTTCACGAGATAGTTCTGCACGGCGTTCACGCCCTTGATGCTCAGAATGTCGAACGGATTGACGGGACCCTCGGTAAGGTTGTCCCCCGCCTCGACGCGGTCCCCCTCGTATACCCGCAGGTGCTTGCCCTGGGGGACGATGTAGGAGCGCTTGTCGCCGGTGTCCGAGATCACGTTGATCTTGCGCATGCCCTTGGTGACCGCGCCGAACTCGACGATTCCATCGATCTCGGATACGACCGCGGCTTCCTTGGGCTTGCGGACCTCGAACAGCTCGGCGACCCGAGGGAGACCTCCCGTGATGTCGCGGGTTTTCGAGATATCCTTCGGAATCCTGCAGATGATATCGCCGGGGAGAATTTCCGCTCCGTCGTGAATCATGATGTGCGCGCCCGTCGGAACGATGAAGTTTCCCGCGATCTTGCCGCTCTTGTCGATGAGCTCGATGTGCGGATGGAGCTTCTTGTCGCGGTCGTCGACGATGACCATCTGCCGGAGGCCGGACTTGTCGTCCGTCTTCTCCTTCAGGGTGATCCCTTCCTTCACGTCGACGAAGCGCATGCGTCCGGCCTTGTCCGCGATGATGCTGTCCGAGTACGGATCCCATTCGTACACGATCGCGTCTTTCTCGACGCGGTCGTTCTCGCGCACCTTGAGGGCGGCGCCGTAGGGGACCACGAGGCGCGCCCGGATGCGCTCGCTCTTCTCGTCGCGGATGAGGATCTCGCCCTTGCGGCCGACCGCGATCACGTTCTTGTTCCGGTCCACGACCGCCTTGACCGACTTGAACTGAACAATACCGGGGTGATTCGTCGTCTTCTGCGTCTGCTCGGCGATGCGCGACGCGGTGCCCCCGACGTGGAAGGTGCGGAGCGTGAGCTGCGTTCCCGGCTC
>JAPLKY010000138.1 GCA_026387805.1 Candidatus Krumholzibacteriia bacterium | reverse complement strand
CATGGCTTCCATGTCGATGCCGCCGTCGAGCGTGCACTTGATCATGGGGGCGTGATTGATCGGGTGCTTGGTGAATTTCAGAAGGTATCCCGCCCCGCTGCTTTTCTTCTCCGCCGCGAGCGACGCCATGTCCGTCGATAGAGTCAGCCGCCGCGCCGCATAGTCAATGGTCACGATATAATCCTCGAGGAGATCGGAGCCGATGATCCCGCTCACATCGATTCCATAGGTATCCCTCAAAGGCTGCAAATCGAAGCCGGTGAATACGAACACCCTGTCCACCGCGCAATCTCCCACGCGTAACGTATCGATCTTGGCCTGCGGCCCCATCTGTTTCAATTTCAATTCATCGGCGAGCGCCTTGTCGATGACCGTAAGTCCCCCCGTATCCAGAATGAAGTTGTAAGGCTCCGGCGCATCGTTGATCCTGCATTGCACGACGATCAGATGGTCCAGCAGCTCGAAGGGGATCGCTGTCTCCCGTGCCGCTGTCTGCGTCTCACCCGATGCCCCGACGGCAAGCAATCCCAATGTCAGGATCAAGAGAGACCGCGCGAATACCTGTTTCATTTGATTCTCCATTCTCAGGATAATCTCGCCCCTGGCGGTGCGAGGCGAGGACGGTTACCGCTCACATCAACGCGCGGGGTGCAATCAGCGTCAGGGCCCGCGTTGCGGACCCGCGCTAGAACAGGCGGCTGAACCCGATCGTCCAGCGGAAATCCCACTTGTCCGTTTCGCCCACGACCTGGGGGCGGTTCAGGTAGAGTGGGAACTCGGCCGTGATCTTCCAGAGGCTCACGCTCACGCCGAAGTCGGCGAGGGGGCCGTCGAACGCGCCATCGAGCCTCGTTCGCTCCGAAGCGGGAATCCCCTCGAACGTGCGGTCATCGAGCACTCTTCCCCAATCGTAGAACAGGCTGAGCCTGCGATCGAGCAGCCGCGAGACTTTGCGGCTCACCGGAAGCGGAAACGGAAGCTGAAGCTCGACGTTCGAGGCGAACACGCGCTTGAACGCGAACGTTCCGTCGTAGTAGCCGCGCAGGTTTGCGTCTCCGGCGACGTGGAAGTTGTTGTACTGATCCCGCGGGAAGGCCCCGACGCTGCGCAGCCAGAAGAAGCGATCCTTCGCGAGCGTATTGCCGCCGGCGAGGCTGAATCGTTCCTGGAGCGGCGGATCGTTTGCCGAATGGCCGAGGAAGAATCGCAGGTTCGGCTTGACGGGGAAATCGAACCGTATCGCCGGCCAGAACCGCACGGCCGCGGTGAGCTTCTCGAAGTTGAAATTGCATCCCCAGAGCGAGCGATTGTAGGCGAGCGAAAGCGCCGAGGCGAAGACGTCGGTCTTGGGGCTGATCTCGAGGCGGATGCCCCAGTTGATATCGCGCCCCTTCTCGTACGTGTCGGGGAACACGTACGCGGTGTCGTTGAGCTCGTGGTACCTCACGCTGAAAGTCAGGCGCTTGGCGAGGGGATCGAAGAGAGACGTTCTGCGAATCTTCCCGATCTCGAGTGCCGCTCCCTGTCTTCCCTCGCGCTGGAACATCTCGGCGAAGATCGTCGCGTCTTTCCCCAGGTAGCCGAGGGGGCTTTCGTATGCGGTGTAATAGTCGGTCTTTGTGCTCCCGAATCCATAGAGACCCTGCAGCGTGAATTTCCGGTAGTAGTTGTCGTAGGCGCCGCGCAGACGGAGCCCCGCTTTCCCCTCGTCGACGTCGTTGTAGTAGCCGATCGGAAGGATCCGGTACTGGTGTGAATCGCCGGGGTAGTATTTGTTGAACGGCACGTCGAGCGCGATGCTCCTGCGCCGCGGATAGTAGTTGTCGAGCCGGTAAACGTCGAGAATCTCGTTATCGGGATCGATCGCGACCGACACCGGCTTCGAATCGAACGTGAAGCTCTGCGCGATCGTCCGCGGGACGCCGTCGAGCCGCTCGACGACCGTGTTCCCGTTCTTCAGACGGAAGGCGAGCGCGAGAGGCATCATGAGCTCCCCTTTGCGCTCGATCCTGAGGTCCGCGACGAAATCCTCCTTCGCACGCTTTACCTTGAAACGCGAGATTGCGTAGTCGCATTGCTTCGTCGTGTGGAGCCACTGCTTGAAGAAGTCGTCGAGCTGCATCCCCGAGACTTCTTCGCAGATCGACCGAAACGCTTCCTCGTCGACGTGCTTGAACCGCCAGCGTTCGACGTAGGTATGGATGATCGCGCGGAATGCCTCGTCTCCGACCGTGTACCGAAGCGCCCTGAGGAAAAGAGGTGCCCCCACGTACGGCATCGTGCTGAAGCCGTTCTTGAACTCGTGGGCCGGCGTCGCGATGCGCTCCGCGTACCCGATGCGGTGGAGATTGACGACGCTTTTCCCGAGCGCGTCCCACATGCGCTGCTCCCGGAATATCGAGAAGGGGAAGGATCGTTTGTCCGGCTCCCCGTAGGGGCCGAACCGCTCTTCCACGTTCCAGAAGACCGCGTAGTTCGCGAAGCCCTCGTCGAGCCAGGCCTCGGCGCGCTCGTCGTTGGCGAGAATTCCGTAGAAATAGTTGTGGGCGAGCTCATGAAGGATGAGCCCTTCGTCGGCGGAGCCGTTCATGGCGAGCATCGGATACTCCATGCCGCCGCGCATCGGGCAGTCGACGATGCTGACCTGCGGATACGGATACGGCCCCGCGTTCTTCTCGAGCCATTGCATCGCGCGCAGCCCACGGGCGAGGGCCGTATCGGCCCATGCGCGGTTCCAGGGATTGAAGAAGCTCATGATGCGGTAGCCGTTGTAGAGCGTGTCCTGGACCATGAAGCTCGGCGAGGCGCACCAGGCGAAATCGTGGACGTTCTCCGCGCGGAACTGCACCGTTTTGACGGCGGGCGCCTGCGCGGAATCGGCGTTTGCACCGCGCCGCTGCATCTTCTTCTCCCAGCCGGGATCGCCCGAGACGGGCACGCCCGTCGCCGCGACGACGTATCAGCGGTTTCGGGAAGGTCGCCTTGAGAATCGTCCCGTCGACGGTGAACTGCACGGCGGCGCCGTCGAGCTTGAGCTCCTTCACGTCGAGCCAGGCGCGCATCGATTTCGGGAGCCCCACGAGGAAACGCCACGTTCCCTGCAGGTAATCGCGGATAAGCGGAGACGTCTTGTCGCGGAAGGCGTTCGGATAGAGGTGCAGGTAGAAAACGCCGAGCGTGTCGGGGGAATTGTTCGTATAGGAAATCGTTTCGACGCCCGCGAGATTATGATTCTCCGCGTCGAGCGAGGCATTGATTACATAGTTCGCCTCTTGCTGCCAGTATTGAACGCTGTCGCTCTGCGCGTGAGCGGCGCCCGAGACGGCCGCCATCGCCGCCAACGAAATGATGAGCCCCGCGATCGAGGACTTCCTGATGCGCATTCCCTGTTCGAACCTCATTTCCACCCCTTCTCCGCAAAGGAAAACCGCCGCGCGAAATCCGCTCGGCGCGCGGCCGGTCCGTGAAGGGTAGCACAGAGGGCTTATCTTATCAAGGGTGCCTTCGTCTTCCCGTTCCGTTGAATTTCCCAGATCTTCATGTAGAGGAGCATCGTCGTGACGGAGTTGACAAGGGAAAGAACGAGACCGTGCATGCCGTCCCGGTATCCTCTTCTCGACACGTAGCTTCTCAGGAAGGCCGAAAGAGAATGCAGGACGGCGGCGCCGCCTGAGCTCTTCCTCGATCCGGCGTATTCGATCGCTTCCAGGGACGTATACTCGTTCATTTTGGCGAATGCGGCGGACAGCGAGGTACAGGTGAAATGCTTCAGCGGGTTCGAGAGCCTTCCGACCGCGCCGTCGATTTCGAAGCCCTCATGCACCAGTCTGTCGGTGATCCTGGCCTTCGACTTGCGGAACAGGCGCATCTGGTAGTCGTGCTGCCAGCCGGCGCCCCTCATGAGCTTTCCGAGGAAATAGTTGTCTCTCTTGAGAAGATAGCCGTCGAACGTTCCGCTGCCGGCGGCCTGCCGGATTTCTTCCGTGAGCTCTTTCGTTACCCGCTCGTCGGCGTCCAGGCTCAGGACCCATTCGTTGGAGGCGAGATCGAGAGCGTGCGCCTTCTGGCGGGAGAAGCTGTCCCAGGCCCGATAGTGGAACTTGTCCGTATATTTCAGAGCGAGTTCTTTTGTTCCGTCGTGGCTTCCGCAGTCCACGACGACTATTTCGTCGACCCACCGGATGCCGTCGAGGCACGCTTCCAGGTTCTTCTCTTCATTCAGCGTGATCAGTATCGCCGAAATCTTCTCCATCGCTCATCTGTATCGGAATTGCGCATCCTTGTCAAGGCGGCGGGGCGGTCGGAGGGCGGCGCCGCCGGCCCGGGCGGCGGCCGAAAAAGGGATTGAGAATACTATATGTATGCGCGAAGATGGGCGGGCATGAAATACGATACGGAGATCATACGCCCCGCCATGCGGGACGCGGACGTGCGCGTCCGCGCCGGCTCGGCACCGCCCGCCGATCTCAGGCTCATGAGGAAGGGGCTTCTCGCGCTCCACACCCTCGAGCTCATGGCGGCGACCATCTACCGGTGTCAGATCGGGCCGCGCTCGACC
>JAPLKY010000149.1 GCA_026387805.1 Candidatus Krumholzibacteriia bacterium | reverse complement strand
GCCGCCCCGTGAGTATGGCACACTATTACCGAGAATCTAACTCTCTCAGCGGGCATACTCCCGACTCCGCGAGGATAAGGAGTATGCCTCGTTTTTTTCCGGCTTCGTCGGGAGCGCGCTTGTGACCGGGGTAACGCTTTCGGGCGACCAATTCATCCTCTTTGTCCTTCTCCTCAAGATGGGCATCATGGCGGCGCTCGCGGGCGCCCTCATCACGTCGAGCTTCTTCAAGAGGCTCATCTTCCTCGATACCAGGAATACGCGGCAGAACTGGCAGTTCGCCCTCGTATTCGGGCTGCTCCTCACCGCGGGCTCGGCGGTGCGCGTGCTCGTGGGCTATGAAGGGATGGACCTGTCTCTCTCCGGCGCGTTCCTCGTCGGGTTGCTCGGGGGCATGGTGCCGGGATCGGCCGTCGGATTCTTCGTGGGCCTGCCGGGGCTACTCCACGGCGAGTGGGCCACGCTCCCTTTTCTCGTCCTCTGCGGGCTCGGCGGCGGGATCATCCGGGCGCGCACGCGGGACCGCGACGAGTTCTGGAGCGTTTCCCCCTTCTTCCTGAATAATATCGTGCGGTCGTGGCGCGTTCTGATCGCCGAGCGGCGGATCGACGCGCGCGCGGCGATCATGCTGACGCTCCTGGCGCTCGAAGCCGCGCGGACGCTCGCGGGCGACCGCGCGCCGGCGGAGCTCTTCGTCTTTCACCCCGATCATTTCTGGGTGACCCTCTGCGTCTGGCTCACGACGCTCGTGTGCGTCGGCATCCCGCTCAAGATATGGAACAACACGCGCGTCGAGGCGCTGCTCGAGGAGCAGCGCTCGGCCGCCGCGCAGGCGCGCTTCGACGCGCTGCGGAGCCAGATCAATCCGCACTTTCTCTTCAACGTGCTGAACGCGGCGACCTCCCTCATCTGGAGCGAGCCAGAAAAGGCCCGGTGGATTCTCGTCAAGCTCTCGAGCATTCTCCGGCGTCTGCTCCGCGGGGGCGAGGACTTCGTGCCCTTGAGCCGCGAAATTGAGTTCGTCGAGGACTATCTCAGCCTCGAGGTGGCGCGCTTCGGCCCCGAGAAGCTCAAGGTGGAGAAGGAGCTCGACCCGAGGGCGCTCGACGTTCCCGTGCCGTCGATGCTCCTTCAGCCGCTCGTCGAGAACGCGGTGCGTCACGGCATCTCGCCGAAAGTCGGCGGGGGCGTCGTGCGGATCGAGGCTTTTCGGGACGGAGGGACGCTGCGCGTCGTCGTCAGGGATAACGGATCGGGCTTCAAGGAATCCGGCCGCGAGGGCATCGGATTGCGCAACGTGCGCGAGAGGCTCCGCGTCGCGTATGGGCAGCGCGCATCGATCGAAATAAGCTCCGAGCGGGAGCAGGGGACGTCGGTTACGATATTGATGCCCGTCGAACGAGGGCAAGGCGGCGCCTGATCGTGATGGCCGCCGCCAAGGGAGCGAGAGCCGTGACCGAAAAGATTCTTCTGCGGGTTCTCGTCGTCGACGACGAGGCGCCCGCGCGCAAGGACCTGAAGCGCATTCTCGGCAAGATGCTCGGCGTCGAAATCGCCGGCGAGGCTCGCGACGGCCCGGAGGCTGTGAAGCTCATCAAGAAGATCGAGCCCGACGTCGTGCTCCTCGATATCCAGATGCCGGGGCTCGACGGCTTCCAGGTCGTCTCCAGGATCGCCGACATGGAGCGCATACCGTCGATCGTCTTCGTCACCGCGTACGACGAGTACGCCATCAAGGCCTTCGAGGTGCACGCGGTCGATTATATCCTGAAGCCCGTCGAGGAGAAGCGCCTCGCCCAGGCGATCGAGCGCGCGCAGCGGATTCGCAGGGGTGCCGAAGCGGGTCCGGACCTCAAGGCGCTTCTCGGGGCGGTCGGAGCCTACTCGAAGCGGCTCGCCGTGCGGCAGGGCGAATCGCTCGTTATGGTCGACGTGAACGACATCCTCTACGCGACGGTTACCGACGGCTCGATCAAGATCGTCGCGCGGGAGGTCGAGGGTTCGGCCGGTTTCCGCTCTCTCGACGAGCTCGAGAAGGAGCTCGCGGATCGTCACTTCGCCCGCGTCCACAAATCGTATCTCGCCAATATCGACCGCATCTACGAGATCACGCCATGGTTCAGCGGGAGCTACCAGCTCCGCATGGAGGGAAAGGGCGGCCCCGTCATCCCCTTGAGCCGCTCGCAGGCGAAAGAGCTGCGGAAGATCCTCAAGTGGTAGCGCGCTTCGCGGCCGCGCCAGTCGAGTGAGGAATTGTTTCTTCCGGCCGAAGGGCGTATATTTCAAGCGAGATCCATGCACATGGAGGTGTCGCTGTGAAGAAGTCGCGCATATCGGGAGCGGCTCTTGCCGCGATGATCGTTCTTGCCGCCGCGTCGCTCGCGCAGGCGGCCGCGCTCGCGAATGCATTCACGATCACGGTGTACGAGCAGAGCGGATCGATCAACGCGTACACGTTCCAGTCCGGCGATCCGCTGCTCTACGCAAAGAGATCGGGTTATCCCGGCCCCCCCGATTGGGGCGGAAACGGGTACGATTTCGGAACGAGCGGGGCCGAGTTCTATGATCTCTTCCTCAGCGACTCACTGGGGAACGTCCTGTCTCTCAGCCCCGGCGATCCTCTGCCCGTGCCCGCGTATCTCACGCTCATCTGCATGGATCTCAACGGCAACGACGGATCGATTACCCCGGCCCCTTCATGGGTGGGCGCCGGCAACAATCTCGACGCGGTGAAGATCTCTTACGGCGGTGCGGATTATTGGGCGAATGCAGTCCTGCAGGCGACCTACGGTCTCTGCGACGAGCCGTTCTCGGCGAAGACGTCGGGCTTCGCGGACGCCGCACTCGGCCCCCAGGACGCCGTCATCACGAAGATGGGCTGCGGTCCCTCGGCGGTTACCCTGCGGCTCGGAGGTCCGGCGCCCGCTCCGCCCGATACGACGGATCTATCGGGGGAGCTTCACCAACTACATATTCGGGTTCACGAGCGTTCCCGCGGATTCGTCGGACTTTCATTACGGCAACATCGGTCTCGGCATCTATGTGCATTCGTCCGGCACGATCAGACCCGCATGGGACGTCGATAATCCCGGCTACTGGTCGACGGCGATTCCCGAAGGCTATTACGACGTCAGGATCGAGCTGGACAGGGATGCGAATACGGTGAGCTACGCGATCGTCGGTGTCGCCGATTACAGCGATCCCCTGTCCGATTTTGCCTCTCCGCTCTGGTCCGCGGAGGAATCCCGGCCGATCGCCGGGGATTACTATATTCAGATCAATCCGTACAGCCTCTACGGGGCCGTCTTCGACGTATGGTGCTCAACGGCGTCCGCCCCGGAGCTGCCGGACTTGAATCCCAAGATCACCTCCATCGGCGACGTGGGGAACGATCAGGGGGGCAAGGTGCGCATCAGGTGGCAGGCGTCGCCCTACGATACTCTGGGAAGCGCGAAGCCGATCACGGCGTATGCGATCTGGCGGCGGATCGATCGGCTGCCCCTCGCGATGCGGGGCCTTGCCTCGCCGGGCGCCTCCGGCGATGCGCTGTTCATGTACCCGCCCGGCGAATGGGACTACGTGACGTCCGTTCCGGCATGCTGCGAGATGGCGTACTCGACGCTCGTGCCGACGCTCGCCGACTCGACGATTCTTCACGGCATGTACTATTCGGTCTTCTTCGTGCGGGCGCTCACCGCCACGCCGGGGGATTATCTGGACTCCCCGGTCGATAGCGGTTATTCGGTCGACAATCTCCCGCCGGCGCAGCCCGAGGGACTGCACGGTCTGCAGGTCGCCGGCGGGCTCAGGATCGCGTGGGCGCCCTCGACCGATCCGGACTTCTCGCACTTCGTTCTTTCGCGGGGAGCGTTCGAGAACGATCCCGCGCCGGTCCTTCTCGCCACGCTCACCGGGATCTCGTACGTCGACGAGACGTGGACGCCTCAGAGCAATACGTATTACTACATGCTGTCCGCGGTGGACAGGAGCGGGAACGCCGGCCTGTGCGGCCGGCTCGCCCCGTCCGAGAACGTCGCGACGCTGCTTCAGAGCTTTTCCGTGAATGCGGGCGGCTCCGGTATCGAGCTCATCTGGCAGCTTTCGCATTGCGATGAGCAATCGACCTTCGCCGTGCTCCGCGCGAAGGATCCTTCCGGGGCATATGAAGAATTGCCCGCTTCCGAGCTCGTCCGCAGCGGACTCGGCTTCGCATTTCGGGACACGGGTTGCGAGCCGGGCGTTATGTACCGTTACCGCGTCGAATGCGCGGACGGAGCGGGCAGATTCCCGCTCTTTGAAACGGAGAGCATCGCCATGCCCGCGATGCCGCTCGCGCTTCGCCAGAACAGCCCGAACCCGTTCAATCCCTCGACGACGATTTCGTACTATCTGCCCGAGAGAATGCGGGTGCGGCTCGACGTCTATGACGTATCGGGGCGCCTCGTCGCCCGTCTCGCCGACGAGGAGCAGGAGCGGGGCAACAAGACGGTGCAATGGGACGGCCGCGGCATGCACGGCGGGCGCGTGAGCTCCGGCGTGTACTACTATCGTCTCCAGGTGGGGAAGGAAGCTATCTCGCGCACCATGGTGTTGATGAGATGAGCGGTATGTGATATAATAGACGCCTCTTCGCTATCACAGGGGGGTCCACCGATGAGAAACCGACTATCAATTGCGGCGTTCGCGCTCGTTCTCACGCTCATGTCAGGAATCGCCCTCGCGCAGCCCCCGGGCTGCACCTGGGAAGGAGATCCCTGCATACGTTATGGGTTCGGTCAGTATGACAAGCTGCCGTACAACCAGCCGGGCAACGATTTCGCGACCATCTATCCCGGCGCGACCCTGACCTATATCATCGCCCCTTACAACGCGACGCCCTATAATACGGTCGGCTGCACGGCGCTGGACACCCTATGCTTCCACGCAGTGAGCCTGCAGGGCTGGACCTTCGCGTGCAATCCGCCGATGGGCGAGCTCCAGGAACTTCCGGCGGGCGGCTACATCTGGTATCAGGAGATCTCCATCACGGCTCCGTGCGATGCGAATATCGGCGATAAGGACACCATTATCGCGAGCTGCGCATACGCGAACACCGCGGGCCTGTGCGCTCCCGAGTGCGGCGACTGCCAGGATCCGAACATCCGTCCGGCGACCGGCGTCAAGTACTACAACGCCGATACTCTGATCGTCACCATTGTCGCGCCCCCTCCCGGGATCGCCGTGTATCAGGATACCTTGTCGTTCATCGGCCAGGGACAGCCTCAAGCTCATGTTCAGTTCTCCGTCTGCAACGAGAACGAATGCGCGCCGCCGACCGATTATATCTACAATGTCACGAGCCGCGGCCACGTCGGCGCACCCATCAATACGATAGACACCGTGAGCGTTCCCGGCGGCGATTGCAGGGATGTCTACGGCGTCATCAGCGCCTCGACGGCGCTCTCGTGCGCCTTTGACACCCTGACGATCATCGTGTGGAGCGCCGGCGAGCCGGTCGTCTATGACACCTGCGTTCAGGTCGTGCACGTCATCTCGGCGTGCGCCCCTTGCATACCGGTCTTCACGCCCGCCGTCGCGGCGATTCTTGTGCTCGCGCTCGTGCTCGTGGCCGCCGTATTCATAAGGAGACGGTCCGCGAGAACAACCTAGGGCCGGTAATCACCTCAGGAGCGCCATTTTGCGGGTCTCCTCGAAGCTCCCGGCGGCAAGTTTGTAGAAATATATCCCGCTCGCGACCGAGCGGCCATTCGAGTCGCGGCCGTCCCAAGACTCGTCGTAATTGGCCGCATGCCGCTCTTCGTTCACGAGCGCGCGCACGAGCCTTCCTGCGGCGTCGTAAATCCTCAGCGACACATGCCCCGGCGCCGAGAGCCCGAAGGCGATGCGCGTCGTCGGATTGAACGGGTTCGGGTAG
>JAPLKY010000043.1 GCA_026387805.1 Candidatus Krumholzibacteriia bacterium | reverse complement strand
ATGCCGGACGCCCGTCACGACCATGCTGATGCCGAGCCGGTCCGCGGCCGCTATAACCTCTTCGTCCCGCACCGATCCCCCCGGCTGGATGATCGCCTTCACTCCCGCCGACGCGAGCGCTTCGATGCCGTCGGCGAAGGGAAAGAACGCATCCGACGCGGCCGAGGCCCCTTCGACCTGCAGGCCTTCGCGATGCGCCTTGTCCACGGCGATCCGGCACGAATCGACCCTGCTCATCTGTCCCGCCCCCACGCCGATCGTACCCTGCGCATCGCAGATCACGATCGCGTTCGAACGCACGTGTTTTGCGATCTTCCACGCGATTCGGAACGCGCGTTCCTCCTCGGGAGCCGGTTTCCGCGTCGTCACGATCCGGCAACTCTCGAGCTCGGGGAATCCTTCGTCGCGATCCTGGACGAGGAGGAGCCCGCCGATTTCCTTCGTGGTCAATCCCCGGTTCGCCTTGTCCCACTCGTCGGCGGGGATCGTCATGAGCCGCAGGTTCTTCTTCTTCGCGAACAGTTCGAGGGCATCCTGCTTGAACCCGCGGGCAACGATCACCTCGAGAAAGATGTCCCCGCACGCTTCCGCAACGCGCCGATCGACGATATCGTCGAACGCCACGACGCTTCCGAATGCCGAGGTTTCGTCCGTGCGCCTCGCGCGCGTAAAACTCTCCGCCGCATCGCCGCAGTTCGCCGCGCCGCACGGATTCATATGCTTGATGATCGCGCATGACGATTTCCCGAGATCGCGGGCGAGGAGAAACGCCGAAGAGAGGTCTTGAATATTGTTGTACGAGAGCTCTTTTCCCTGAAGCTGCGCGAGCTTCGCGAACCCGCCTTCCGCCTGATCCGCCGCGTAGAGCGCTCCGCGCAAGTGGGGATTCTCGCCGTAGCGAAGGGGTTGCAGCCGCCGGTATGCCGTTATCATCGCGCCGGGCAGATCGCCTGACGGGGACAGTATCCGCTCGAAGTACCCCGAGATCGCCGCGTCGTAGCAGGCGGTGTGAAAGAAGGCCTTCGCCGCCAGTTTGCGCCGCATGTCGAGCGTCACCGACCCGCCGTTTTCCGCCATTTCCTTGAGAACCGCGTCGTAATCGCCCGGCTCGACGATGATCGCCACGGAGTGAAAGTTCTTCGCCGCCGCCCGGATGAGGGCCGGTCCTCCGATGTCGATCTCCTCCACGATGTCGCTTTCGCCGAGGTTCGGATTCTCGGCGGCCTGCCGAAACCGGTAGAGGTTCACCACAACGAGATCGATGAGTCCGATCCCGTGCTTCGCCGCCTGCTCGAGGTGCGCGCGATTCTCCCGCTCCGCGAGAATTCCGCCGTGGATCTTTGGATGCAGGGTCTTCACACGGCCGTTCATGATCTCCGGAAACGCGGTGATGTCGCTCACGTCGATGACGGGCACGCCGGCCTCGCGGATCGCCTTCGCCGTTCCTCCCGACGCGATGATCTCGACGCCGCGGCTCGAAAGCGCCTTTGCGAACGAATCGAGGGATTTCTTGTCGGTGACGCTGATCAATGCTCTCTTCACGGGTACGTTCATCACAGATACCTCTCGATGTTGATTGCGGGAAACAGGCTTGTGAGCGCCATCCGATAGCGCTCGGACGTCTTGCGAACGATGGTCTCCTCCAGGTCCGGCGCCGGCGGATTGTGATCCCAACCGATCCCGTCGAGGTAATCCCGCACGTACTGCTTGTCGAGACTCGGCGGGGATTCTCCGGGCCTGTATTCCTTCGCGAGCCAGAATCGGGACGAATCGGGCGTGAGCACCTCGTCGATAACGGCAACGCGCCCGTCGATGAAGCCGAATTCGAACTTCGTGTCCGCGATGATGATTCCGCGCGCCGCCGCGTACTCATGCGCTCTTCGATAGATTTCGAGACTGAGCCGGCGAACCTCCCGCACGGCCTCGGCACCCGCGATCGCCCCCGCTTCCTCGATCGTGATATTCCGATCGTGTCCCGATTCCGCTTTCGTCGAGGGCGTGAAGATGGGTTCCTCGAGCCTGTCGGACATCCTCAAACCCCTCGGAAGGGAGATGCCGCACGCCGCGCCGCTTTCGCGATATTCCTTCCATCCCGAGCCGGCAAGGTACCCGCGGACGACGCATTCGAGATCGATTCGGCGCGCTTTCCGGACGAGCATCGATCGCCCGCCGAGCTCGCGCGTGAAACCGCAATACGGCGGCGGAAAAGCGGAAACGTCCGTCTCGAGGATATGATGCGGGATCCCCGTGAGCCATTCAGCCCACGCCGCGGACAGCAGGGTGAGAACGATCCCCTTTCCCGGAATCGGCGTCGGCAGAATGGAATCGTAGGCCGAAATCCTGTCGGAAGCGACGATGATGAGCCGGTCTCCGAGATCGTAAATATCGCGCACCTTACCCCTGAACGCGGGCTCGATCCCGGGAAGAGTCCCGCGGCGGCCGCTCGGGATTTCATGCTTTTTCACGGATGCGGACCCTCCTCCCCTCGATGCGAAGCCTTCCCTCGGCCCAGAGCCGCACGGCCTCGGGATACGCCTGATGCTCCTCCTGCAATATCCGATCGCTCAGGCTCTCGACCGTATCGCCATCGAGAACCGGAACGACGCGCTGAATGATGATCGGGCCCGTGTCGACGCCCTCATCGACGAAATGAACGGTGCACCCGGAATAGCGAACGCCGTAGGCGAGCGCCTGCTCCTGAGCGTGGAGCCCCTTGAAGCCGGGAAGGAGCGCGGGATGAATGTTCAGCATCCTTCCCCGATATTCAGCCATGAGGGCTCCCCCCACGATCCGCATGAACCCGGCGAGACAGACAAGCTCGACGCCGCGCTCCGCGCAGATCTTCGCCATCCTCTCGCTCGATTCCGGGGTCATCGAACCCTTCTTCGCTCCGCACTCGACGGCGACTCGTTCAATTCCGAACGAATCGGCGATCGCGATCGCTCCCGCCTCCCCACCGTCGACGATGAGCGCCCTGATAACCGCGGGATATTCTTCGTCGAGGCAGGCGCGCGCGAGTGCCTCGAAATTGCTGCCCCTGCCCGACGCGAGAACGGCAATCCCCTTCTTCTCATTCATGGAACAGCATGATATCCGCGCCTCGACGGCAAGTCAAGCGATGTGATTTTTCCGTCGATGAGCCTCCAGGTGAGACCGGCATCGCTCCCGGCGACGGCCCCCCGGCGCGGGGGCGGGAAAGGAGGACCGGTGATCTCGAGCCGCCAGCGGCCGTCCCAAAAGAGGTCTCCCTCGCTTGCGGCCCTTACGCGCCCGACCTGCGCTTCGAGATGAGCGGAAAGATCCGCGTCGCCCAGGAGAAGATACCGGCTGCAAAGCACCTCGTCCACGCGAATCCTTCTGATCAGATAGAAGAGACCATGGTTTCGCCGGAGATACGAAGGCGACACGACGCACCGCCCCGCGCTTCTCACCCCTTCCGCCCAGAGCGACCGCGTGAACCGATACGCGTCTCCCGACGTGAAACCGTCTCCGAGAAATATAATTCCGTTTCCCGCGCCAAAATACGCCGCTCCCCTGGACGAAACGCGCAGGACCGGATTCGCTTTCGGCGAATGCTCCACGGCCCCCGGCGCACCCGCCCCGCTCCTTTTCGCGGCCGGGGCCAGGAATGCAAGCGTGATGCACGCGGCGCCGGCGATCAGGATCA
>JAPLKY010000456.1 GCA_026387805.1 Candidatus Krumholzibacteriia bacterium | reverse complement strand
GCCACGAGCGGCGACATCGAAGTGGACGCGATGCCCGAATCGACGGCGAATTACGAAATGCGGACGTCGAGCGGTCAGGTTACGCTCGCGTTCGAACGGGTGCTGAAAGGCGGCTTCGCGCTCAAGGTGCGGACGACGTCGGGGGATATTTCGACGACCCTGCCGATAACGGTCACCAAGGTCGGCAGACACTATCTCATCGGCGTCGTTCGGGAGGGGAAGTCGATCGTGATACTGGAAACGGCGAGCGGCGACATCGACGTGAGCGAGCCGGAGGAATAACGATTCATGGAATGCCATCTGTTTCGGCTTCTGATCCAGCGGTACCACGACGGCGAGCTTGAGCCGGCGGAACGGGCGGAATACGAGAACCACCGGCGCCGGTGCGAGGCGTGCCGCTCGATGGATGGACGCCTTGCGCTCATCGCCGGCGCGCTCGACGGACTCCCGCTCTTCGAACCCTCGTCCGGGTTCGACGGAAAGGTGCTTTCGCAGGTCGATATGGGCGCCTATCGCGTCAGCCCGGCGCGCAGGGCGGTTCGCGCGATAGGCAGGGGATGGAACATCGTGCCGGTCCCCGTGCGCAACGGGTCGCTCATCGCGGCGCTGGGATTGTTCTTCATTGCCGTGTATAAACCGCTTCTCGATTACATGATCGCGACCATCCGGCAAGGCGCCGAGGCGTTCTGGACGGGAACGATCTTCGTGCGGGAGCTCATCGACAAGATGGAAGCGATCTGGAAGGGCGCCGGAGCCGTGCGGAATTATGAAATCGTCGGTCAGACGCTCATCAGGGCGTTCCATCGGTACGTGACCGGAATGAACACGGTCCAGATCGCCGCGGCGATCGTCTCGCTGATACTCGTCGCCGTCGTGCTTCACCGAATGCTCGGCGCGGCACGGAGAAAAGGAGAAACCCATGTTGGCATTCTGTAATGGCGCCGTCGTGAAGCTGCTGCTCATCATCGCGGGATTCGTCTCGAGCGATATGCACGCTCCCGCCGGGTATCAGAACGCCTATGGCGCATCGGTCGCGGCGGCTGACGTCATTTCGACGGCCGATACCGTCGTGTCCCCGACGAAGGCGCCGGCGCCCCAGAAGCCCCCGAAGCCGGCGAAAGCGGAAAAGACGTCCCGGATAACGATAACCGACGAGGGCATCCAGATCGAATCGGACGGCTCCGAGAAGGTCATGCTTAGTATCGATTCGGAGAATCTCGACAAGATCAACAAGAGAGTCGCCGCGAAGCTCGAGAATCTCCCCGAATCGCTCGACGCGGTTTTCGATCAAGGCGAGGACAAGCGGTACTTCCGCGTGAAGGATACCGACCTCGTGAAAGTCGGAGAGAGGATCGTCATCGGGCCCGACGAGCTCGTGAACGGCGATGTCGTGTCGATCGGCGCCGATATCGTCATCGAAGGCAAGGTTATGGGGGACGTCGCCGCGATCTTCGGCTCCGTCGAACTCGGTCCGGAAGCAATCGTGAACGGGGAGTTGGTTTCGATTCTCGGCGAGGTGAACCGGGAAGACGGCTCGGTCGTCCGCGGCGAGACCGCCGTCATCGGGCGCCATCACCGCAACGGTCTCACCTTTCCGATCGGCCCGTTCGGCGAGGGAATGTTCAACGCGGGCGCGAAGGTCGTCTTTTTCATCATCACCGTTCTGCTCATGCTCATCGTCTTCTCCTTCATCGCGCAGCGCATGAGCAACGCCTCGGCGCACGCGAGCGGCTCCTTTCTGAAATCGTTCGGCGTGGGCCTCCTCGTCCTTTTCGCCGGCACCGTGCTCGTCGCCGTCCTCTCGATCATTCTCGCGATCACGATCGTCGGCATTCCGGTCGCCGTGCTCCTCGTGCTCTCCTTCGTCGCTCTGTTCCTGCTCGGGTACCTCGTGAGCGCGCTCGCGCTCGGCTCTTTCGTCGCGAGAAAGTGCAACATGGAGCGGGAGTCGGTATACGTCCACGGCTTCATCGGGATCTTTCTGCTCGCGATCCTCGGCATCATCGCGGGCTTCATGTTCTTCAACCCGTGGATGGGGCCGGCCCGAGCGATGCTGCGCGTCGTCGGGAGTCTCGTCAACTTCGTGGCGGTTATTACGGGCGTCGGAGCATTCATCGTCTCGAAGGGGGGAAGTCTCCCCCGCGCGCCGAAGCAGACGATCGCCGAATAGGGGCTTTTGCCCCTTTGACAGCGCTCTTTGCCCCTATTATCTTGAAGCGTGAATTTATTCGTCTATCTGCGCAAAGCGTCCGTCATCCCGCTCGAACGAAAGCGCCTCCTG
>JAPLKY010000010.1 GCA_026387805.1 Candidatus Krumholzibacteriia bacterium | reverse complement strand
AACGCGCTCCGGGAGATGATCATTCCGGGCACGCTCGCGGTCGCCCTGCCGCTCATCGTCGGCTTCACGCTCGGTCCCGCGGCGCTCGGCGGATTCCTTGCCGGCGCGACGGCGACGGGAGTTCTCTTCGGGATCTTCATGGCGAACGCGGGGGGCACCTGGGACAACAGCAAGAAATGGATCGAAGCGGGCACTCTCGGCGGCAAGGGAACGCCGACGCACGCCGCCGCGGTCGTCGGGGACACCGTGGGGGATCCGTTCAAGGATACGTGCGGGCCAAGCATGAACATCCTGATCAAGCTCATGTCGGTCGTCGCGCTCGTGTTCGCGCCGCTTTTCATCCGCTAGGATGAGTGCATTCGGCAAGGAACCGTCGAAGCCCCCGCAAAAGACCTTGCGGGGGCTTCGCCTTTGTATTTGATTCTTGGTAAGAATAATTCGAGTATTCATCCTCAAGGAGGTTGGTCATGAAGAGATTGATCCTGCTCCTGGCTCTCGCGACGATGCTACTGGCCGCGGGCACAGCCGTTGCGGCCCAGGAAAAGAGCATGGTGCCGTGCGCCGTGTGCGGTTATCTGATCCCAAAGGACCAGGCGCTCACGACCGCGTACGAGGGGACGACGTACTATTTCTGCGAAGCGGGATGCAAAGCGTACTTTCTCATGGATCCCGCGGCTATGGCGGCCGGGATGGACATGGATCCGGTCTGCGGCATGACGGTCAAGAAGGTCGGTTCGATCGAGGCCGTTCATGAGGGACGCCAGATGCACTTCTGCTCGAACGCATGCAAGGAGAAGTATTTCGCCAACCCGGCGGAGTACGCGATCAACTACGACGTCGTGTCCAACGAAGTGAAGCCCCAGAAGGAAATGAAGTACATGGCGACCTTCGAGGGACGGCCTTACTTCTTCCTGAGCGAAGCGAACAAGGTCGCGTTCGAGAAGAACCCTGACGCGTACGTCTATGCCGAGTGCCCCGTGACCGGGAAGGTGTTCCTGCGCAAGGATGCGCCCGCCAAGGTCACGTACGAGGGGAAGACGCGGTATTTCTGTTGCAACGCCTGTCTCGAGAAGTTCAATAAGGATCCGAAGAAGTACTCTGGACCGGCCTCGGCGGAAGCGAAAGGCTGCGGCGAGAAGGATGGGACGATGAAGAAGGCGGATGCGGGAGCCAAGAAGGAAGGATGCTGCGCGGCGGCGCAGGCGGGCGCCTGCCCGAAGGCCAAGACGTGCAAGCAGGGAAAGAGCTCCTAGAGACGGGGTGCTCCGTTTCGCGGAGTTCCCTCGCGCATCGAAAATGCATGAAGATCTCCGGCCGTCGGCGGCCGGAGATCTTTTTGTCTTTTGACTTGAAGCCCCCTTTGCCCTAGAATTTTCGCGAACATCATATGGGAATCTCGGTGGGAATAATCGGTCTTCCGAACGTGGGCAAATCCACGCTTATGAACGCGCTCTGCCATGCGGGGGCCGAAGCGTCGAATTATCCGTTCTGCACTATCGACGCGAACAAGGGTACCGTCCCGGTGCCCGACGAGAGGCTCGGGAAGCTCGCCGCGATCCTCAAGCCGAAGGAGATCATCCCTGCGACCGTCACATTCATCGACATCGCGGGGCTCGTGAAGGGCGCGCATCGGGGGGAGGGACTTGGAAACAAGTTTCTCCACCACGTGAGGGAGGCGAGCGTCCTCGCCCACGTGCTCAGGTGTTTCCGGGACGAGGAAGTGAGCCATATGTACGGCACGGTCGATCCGCTCCTCGACATCGAGATCGTCGAGACGGAGCTCATGCTCGCCGACGTGGAGCGCGTCGAGAAGTGGCTCGAAAAGGAAAGGACGCGGTCGAAGGCGCTGAAGAAAGAGGAGCGCAAGGAGCTCGAGTTCCTCGAATCGGTTCATGCGTCTCTGGCGCGCGGGGAGCGGTTCGGGCCGGATGGGGCGCCGACGCCGATGAAGGCGCTCTACGACGAGCTTCAGCTCCTCACGTCGAAGCCGCGGATCGTTGTTCTCAATACGGGGTACGACGATCCGGCGGGCCGGGGCGCCGAATGCGCGCGCGTGATCGCAAAGTTCGGCGAGAAGAACGTCTTCGTCGTCGCGGCGAAGCTCGAGGACGAGCTCGACGCGCTTTCCGGCGAAGAGCGGCTGCAATTCGTGAAGGAGCTCGGGATCGATGAGCTTGCGAAGCTGAGGTTCATCGAGAAATGTCATGAGCTTCTCGGGCTCGTGCGCTACTACACGAGCGCGCACGACAAGCTTCAGGCGTGGTCGGTCCCCCGGGGTACGAGCGCTCCGCGGGCAGCCGGCAAGATTCACACGGATATGGAGCGGGGATTCGTCAAGGCAGAGGTCATGAGCTACGAGCACCTCGTCCTTCACGGTTCCCGCGCGGCGGTGCACACGCACGGCTTCCTGAGGACCGAAGGGCACGATTACGTCATCCAGGACGGCGATGTCGTCCAGTTCCATTTCAATCCGTGAGGACGTGGGGCGGGGCCCGACGACTCGTTCGCGGAACAGGAAACGAAGCATGCTCTCCCGGGGACATGAAACGATCGATCATACGGCGGACATGGGGATTCGGGGATGGGGGAGCACGCCCGCCGAAGCCCTCGAGGAGGCGGCCGCGGCCATGCTCGAGCTCATGGCGGACGTGCGCGGGCTCGTTCCATCGAGGCGTTCGACGATATCGCGGGCGGGAAGCGATCTCACGGAGCTTCTGATCGAGTTCCTGAACGGCTTGCTGTCCGACGCGGATCTATCGGGCACCGTATATCTCCGCGCGGCGGTAACGAGGCTCGAGAAAACATCCGACGGGACATGGGCTCTCGATGCCGCGATCGAGGGCGTTCCGCTCGATGAGGTGCGCGAGAGACTCCGCATCGAGGTCAAGGCGGCGACATACTGCGGGGCGTCGGTGCGTGAGCAGGATCCGGGTGTCTGGGTTGCCCGGTGCGTGGTCGACCTCTGAGGAAAGGTGTTATGGCGCGAGTCGAAGTTAGAAAGGTCCACGACTACCTCTGGGAGATCCCGAAGTCCGGCGAGATGAACGTCCCCGGGCGGATCTACGCCGACGAGGATTCGATCCGATTTCTCCTGTCCGAGGGAAAGAGCAAGGAGTGGGACGCTCTGCTCCAGGTGCGGAACGTCGCCTGCCTCCCGGGGATCCGGAAGGCCTCCCTCGCGATGGCGGACATCCATCCCGGATACGGCTTTCCGATCGGGGGGGTAGGCGCATTCGATCTCGACACCGGGGTCGTGACGATAGCCGGCGTCGGATTCGACATCAACTGCGGGGTGCGGACGATGATCGTCGGCGTTCCGAAGGAGGACGTCGAGGCGCGGAAGAAAGAGCTCGCCGACGCGCTCTTCAGGATCGTACCCGCCGGAATCGGCTCGACGGGATCGCTCAAGCTCTCCGCGAAGGAGATCGACGAGGTGCTTCTGCGGGGCGCCCGTTTCGTCATCGACCGGGGCCTGGAATCGGCGAGCGACCTCGCCTACGTGGAAGAGGGGGGGATGGTGGAGGGCGCCGATCCGTCATGCGTGAGCGCGACGGCGAAGGAGCGCCAGTTCAAGCAGGTCGGCACGCTCGGCTCGGGGAACCATTACCTCGAGGTGCAATACGTCGATACGGTGTACGACGAGAAGGCGGCGGAGGCGTTCGGGCTCGCCGTCGGCACCGTCGTCGTGAGCATTCACACGGGAAGCCGGGCTCTCGGCCACCAGATCGGCACCGATTATCAATCGGTCCTGCGCAAGGCGAGCGAGAAGTACAAGATCCCGATCCGCGAATCGGAGCTCGTCGCGGCGCCCATCGGGAGCCCCGAGGGGAAACGCTACATCGCCGCGGTCAAGGCGGGGATCAACTGCGCTTTCGCGAACCGGCAGGCGATCGCTCACCTCGTGCGCAAGGCGTTCAAGGAGGTCTTCGGTGCCGAAGGCACCCGTGTCAGAACGATGTACGAGGTCGGCCACAACAATCTCAAGTTTGAACGGCACGTCCTGGACGGCGTTGAGACGGATCTCCTCATTCACCGCAAAGGTGCAACGCGCGCATTCGGCCCCATGAGCGCCGGTCTTCCCGATCGCTACCGAATGATCGGCCAACCCGTTCTCGTGGGAGGGACGATGGGAACGAGCTCGTATGTTCTCATCGGCACGGAAAAGGGGATGGAGGAGACGTTCGGAAGCGCCATTCACGGAGCGGGCAGACGCCAGTCGAGGAAGCAGGCCCTCAAGGAATACCGGGGAGAACGCATTATCGGCGATCTCGCTGCTCGCGGCATCGTCGTGCGCGTGCACAGCAAGCCGGGGATCGCCGAGGAGGCCCCGGGCGCTTACAAGGACGTTGAGAACGTCGTCGGGATCATGGAAGGGGCCGGCGTCAGCAGGCGCGTCGTCCGTCTCAAGCCGATGGTGTGCGTCAAAGGCTGAGCGACCGGAAGCCGGGCAATTCCACCGTCCCGTTATCGACCGCGCGTCCCTACTTCTTCACGGGCTCCCATTCCGCGATGCTCTCCATCTTCACCCGGCATTTTCCGGTCGTTACCCATGTCGCCTGGGCGTTGTAGTTCCAGTCGAGGTACTCGGAGCCGCCGCCTCCCGCGGTCGTGACGAGAAAGCGGTTCGCGATGCCGCCGAAGGCCGCGGCCTGATCGGCGGGCAGGTCGCGATCGCCGGCGTTGGCGTCCACCGGGACCCAGCCGTATCCGGGAAGGTAGACCTCGCACCAGCGATGGAAGACGTCGTCGTAGCTCGCGTCGTCGCCACGAACGACGAGGGCGCCGACGTAGCGGGCGGGAACGCCCGCGGCCCTGCAGAGCGAGATGTAGCTGAACGAATACTCGGAGCAAGACCCGTTGCCGCGCTGGAGCACGGTCGGCGCGGTATTCCAGCCGCCGACCATCAGGTATTCCATATTTCCGATGAGGTACTGGAAGAGCTTCCGCGCTTTCCAGTACATGTTCGTCTCGGAGCCGACCACCTCACGCACGATTTTCTGAATGTACGGGTTCGTG
>JAPLKY010000352.1 GCA_026387805.1 Candidatus Krumholzibacteriia bacterium | reverse complement strand
CCGGTCACCAATGCATGCCGTCTGTCGGCACTCAGTGTCCGGCCGGCACACGGGCACCATGTCCGCGCGGACCGTCGCCGCGAGGACCAATGCCAAAGCAAAAACCGGGATTATGCTTCTCCGATCTATCATCAACCCGTCACTCCGTATCAAGACTTACTACCATTGTGCAACGAGCACTTGTCAATGTCAAGAAGAATTATTCGGAAAAACTGCAATTCGGCGTCGCACCCATCGCCAGCTCACGCAGGCAGTCTGTAAGCCCTGTTCGCACAAGAGCTTGTGCTCGCGAAGCGGGGTGCTCGCTTAATATGGTGTACATCCATGCCTCATGACGTAGCTCCAGAACTGCTGCCAGCGGCCTGGCGTCAGCTTCAACGTTCGCAAGGCCAGAACGCAACTGGCTCCACCCTCTTTCCATCGTGACCCGGACACACACATGCGTTGCTTGACCACCGTTTTGCAGGCAGCCTCCGTGACGCCGCTGCCCAGAGGCAGCTTCCGTTTCAAGTGATTGGGATAACCCATCTTGCCCTTGTTGTTCGTGTAGTAGACGAGCACCTGACGCAGCGCTTCATCCCGTTCGATGAAATCCTTGCTGTCGAGAGTGGCCCTGCGAACCCCCAGTTCCTTGAGCAATCGCCCGGCGGTGCCTTGGGCGTGTTTCAACCGGTGGCTCCAATCCGTGACCCAGGCGTCTCGACTCTCGTGATCCCGCCCGAAAATAGCGGTGGCCGCTTTGCTGAGGTATTCTCGCGCATGGTAGAAATCCACGATGCGACGGTGGGTATAGGGTTCCAAGAACACCCAGTTATCCCTGGCCCCGTCCGCCACACCCACATACAACGCCTCGGGAAATCGTGCTTGGACGCGCTCGATTTCGCGGGAGAACTTCGCGTGGAACCGCTCTTTGCCGTACTCCGGCGTCGCCGCGCAGTAGATCGTATGCAGACGCTCGCCCTCCGGGTCGTACAGCGTGATCGAGCCGCACATCGCCTCGCGCCAGCCGTCCTCGTGCATCAGGATGCAAGTCCCATCCAGACCCAGGCCCACCGAGGCGACCGGGCCGTCCAACGCCGGCACATCGTATTCCCACTCGGTTTCATGGCACTGGGCCACGGAGCCGACGAAATCACTGAGCTTCTTGGCGTAATTGCGCGAGAGCGTTCGGCCGTTGCATTCGAGCAGATCGTCGCAGATCGCGTCGGCTCCGAAGCGCGCATACTTTCCCGAAACCATCTGGCTGTAGCGCGGGGTTGAGTTCAAGATCATGCGGGCGTCGTTTTCCAGGGGCACATACGCCCGTCCGCCTTGGCAGGTCTGGTACGTATGCCGTTCCACTGGTACGGGTCCATAGGGCGTTTCATAGGTTTGAGGGGCATAGTTCTTGAGGGTGTGTTTGACGCCTCCGACACGGAGGGGTTCCCCGTGGGTGTCGAACTGCTTGAGCATCGGCACCATCGCGACCTGCCCGGCCTCGTTGAGCGACTGCTGCAACGCCTGCTCATCCGCAAGCATCTGGCCCGTGAGTTCCACCGTCAACTGGATGGTTACCCGATTGTCCTTCTGTTCGATGAGTGTTGCCGGCATGGCCTATCCTCCTTGACAAACCTGTCCAGAGCCACACCGAGTTATCGGATAAACAGGAAGAATTCCTTGAATCAAAACAGCATTTTAAGCGAGCACCCTGTTCTGGCGGATTGTGCGGGCGGCATGAGATTTGCACGGACAGAGCAGGACGCGGTATGTCCGCCGATATCGGTCTGTTCGGGATCGCTGCTATGAACCTGTTTACCTACGGGTCGTTGATGTTCGACGAGGTCTGGTCGCGGCTGGTGCGAGGTGACTATCTCCAGCGGCCGGGGCGGCTGCACGGATTCACCCGCAGGCAGGTGTGCGACGACGTCTATCCCGTGATCTTCAAATCCTGTGAGAGC
>JAPLKY010000177.1 GCA_026387805.1 Candidatus Krumholzibacteriia bacterium | reverse complement strand
AAATCGGCGTGCTCTTTGTCCATCTTGTTGAGGCAGACGACGCGCGGAAGATGGTAGCGGTCGAGGTAGCTCCACGTCTTGACCGTCCCGGCCTCGACGCCGGACTCGGCGCTCATGACGATGACGCCCCCCTCGACGACCGGGAGGCAGGAGAGCACCTGGCCGACGAAATCCTCGTAGCCGGGAGTATCGAGAATATTGACCTTCGACCTGGCGATCTCGCAGAACGCGACGCCGGCGTCGATCGAGATGACCTTCGATATCTCCTCGGGCGAGGAATCCATCGTCGTGTTTCCGTCTTCAACCCTGCCGGCCCTGCTGTTCACTCCGGCGTTGAAGAGAATCGACTCGGCGAGGGTCGTCTTGCCCGAGGCCTGATGGCCGACGAGAATCACGTTCCGCAGTTTTTCGTTTCCATACTTCTTCAAAACAACCTCCTCTGAAATCTCTCAGCCCATGCCCCCGCCGAACCTGCCCCCGATCCAGATCACGATGACGCTGACGATCCAGATCGGCAGCACGGGAACGATCGCCGCCTTCCGCGAAATCTTGAAGATCGCCGCGATGCCGAGGATGAGCACAACGTAGTACCATATACTGAAGATGCTGAGACTCTGGAGCACCGCGCCGAGCAGCCCTTTTCCCTCGCCGAGGAGTGGAGCGAGACTCAAGCTGAACTTGAGATCCGCGACCGATTCGACGCTGTCGACCCCGCGCATCTTGAGAACAACCGTGCTGATGATCTGTTCGATAGCCGTGATGATGGCGCAGAACGAGATGAGACTCAGCGTTTTCTTGAAGCTCGAGCGCGAGCTCATGATGTTGATGACGAGGTGCACGACACCCGCAACGATGAGGTAGAAGATGATCAGGCCGATCGGCACCATGATGAGTTGCAGCGGCGCGAACTTGCCGTATCCCTCAACCGTTTTCTGGAGCTGCTCCTCGCTGAGCCCCTTCGTATTGAGCTCAATCAGCTTCTGCTGTAATGGAAACGCGAGGTAGCTCATGATCATCGTCGCGGCGCTCACGAGCACGAAAGGCTTCCACCACGAAAGTCCCGCGTCGATGCGGGCGAACACCTTGAACGGATCGGCGAAGATGTCGATGATCGACGAGAGAAAACCGCCTTTCGGCCCCTGCGCCGCCGAATCGACGGCAACCGGAGCCTGCGCATTCTGCTGGTTATCCGCCATCGCTGACCCTCCTTGCGAACATACCCCTATCACAGCCGGGCTTCACGAATCGACCCCCCGGGGGGATTCAAACAATGAACATAGAACACTTTTCCATAGCTGTCAAAGGATTTAGCATGCGCGTCCCGATCGCGGGGCGATCGGCCGGCAAGGAAGGCTCGATGAGGGCATCGCGCATAAAAAAGGGGCGGCGTGAACGCCGCCCCGCGGGCTGAAACGATGGAGCCCGTCCGGCGGATTCCCCGCCGACCCGAACCCCGGGCGATCTTGCCGATCGACTATTCCTTCTTCTCGACGTTTCCGAGGCGCTCCTCGAGATCCTTGAGACGCTTCTGGAGCGCTTTCATCTCCTCTTTGAGCTTGCGCGCCTCGTCCCCGCTCCTATCCGCCTCCACCCAGTTCGGAGGGACCGGGGCCTTCTTGATCTTGATTCCGCTCTGCTCGAACGGCGCGACGAACAATTGGCTCGTCGCGAGACCCGCGTCGGCCTCGATCTCGAAGCTCTTCCTGACTCCCCTGCGCAGAACGTCGAGCGAGACCATGTCTCCCTTCCGGATGTCCGCGAGCTCGCTGGAGACGTCGCTTGAGGCGCCGACGGCGACGCCGTTCACGCTCACGATCACGTCTCCGCCCTTGACTCCCGCCTTGCCCGCGGGGCTATCCTCCTCGACGCTGAAAACGAGAGCGCCCTCGCCTTTCTTGACGCTGAAATACGGAGCGAGGTCCTCGTTGAGGTCCACGAGGGCCATTCCCAGATGCCCCCTCGTGGCGGATTGCAGATACAGCTTGCTCATCGACGTGTATTGGTCACCCATGAGCTTGCTCAGATCCTCGACCGAATAGGAGCCGAGCTCATCCTTGACCGATGGAAGGGGTTCACGACGCTCGAGCTTCACGAAGAGCTTCTTCTCCTTCCCTTCCCGGTAGATCACGATCGCAACCTTCTCTCCCCCTTTCCGCCCTCTCACGAGCTTCGCGAGATGCGCGGAATCCTCCACCTTGACGCCGTTGAAGAGATAGCAGATATCGCCCCCCAGGATGCCGGCCTTCTCGGCGGGACCGCCCGGCGAAACCTTCGATATGACGACGCCCGTTTCATGGGGATAGCCGGCTTTTTCCTTCATGCCGGCCGTGAGCTCATCCATGAAGATGCCCAGATAGGTGCAGCAGTCCTTCCCCTTTTCCGTCTCTCCTCCGCTCGCGACGACGTCGACGCTGCCCGATGCATCTTGGGCGCGCGCGGATATCGCGCCGACGCCGAACGCGCACGCCGCACACAGGGCCACAACACCGGAAAATATTCTTCTCTTCATCTCGCGGGACGCATGACGCGCCCCCTCACCTCCTCGAAACACCGCCTGCAGCCATAACACGCCCTCGTAAAGTTATATTCCCGAAGAGCCCCGAAGTTTCATCTTTCTATGGATCGCCGACGGAGAACCGACCGATACACAGAGAGGATCCGCTCCCCCCAAATATCCTCGTTGTATCTCTCGAGCACTCTCACGCGCGCCTTGCGGCCCAGCTCTTTGACTCTATCTTCTTCCTCAATAAGACGTTGCAGTATTCCAACAAGCGCTTCCTCGTCTCCGCCGGGCGCGGCGAGGCCCGCGTCGGCGATTGCCTCCCCGACGTCTCCCACGTCGCTCGCGACGCACGCGACCCCCGAGGACATCGCTTCGAGCAACGCCATGGGCATACCCTCGTTCAACGAGGGAAGCAGGAATATATCGAGCAAGGGATAGAGCGATTCCATATTGGTCATGTTCCCGGGGAGCGAGAAGATGCGATCGATTCCGAGCTCCCGTCCGAGTCGCTCGCATGATGAACGCTCTTCCCCCTCGCCGAAAATCACGAATCGAAGCTCCGGAGCGTCGCTGCGAGACGCCCTCTCCGACGCGAGCCTCGAGGCGACCCGCAGCATGAGCGGATAGTTCTTTACCGGCTTCAGCAGCCCGGCGGATCCGATGAGAACGAACGGACGGGAGCCGGCTCCGGGAAAGAGCTCCGCGGCGAGCGTCCGCCTGCCCTTTTCCCGATCCGCTTCGGCGAGCGGGCGAAACCGGTCGGGATCGACGGCGTTGGGTA
>JAPLKY010000016.1 GCA_026387805.1 Candidatus Krumholzibacteriia bacterium | reverse complement strand
AGCAGTCGCTCATTTTGCGGTAGATTCTGAGCAGCTCCGCCGGCTGCGGGGACAGATGTATCTTCTGAAGAGCCTTCTCGTAATACTCGAGCGCCACGGAATAGTTCTCCGTGGAGAAGTGCATATCTCCAAGCTCTTCCTCTGAGCCTATTGTCTTATATTTCGGCTGGGACTCTTTCTTCTCGTATTCGAAATCGTCCTTACCTTGGCGGTCGTCCGGCATCGGTTACTCCAAGGGAAAATGGTCGGCGAACCATTACCTATTCAACCGATTTAACTGGATCCGAGCCATGCTCTTCCTGCCCCGACGGACAGCCGACAAGCAGCTTGTTGATCGGCTTGGTCTCGTCGATGGCGCCCCATCTGCCGTTTCCGTAATCATCGGCGTCTCCACCCACTATTCCGCCCGCATTGCCGCCATTGTTCATCGGCGGTATCCCTTCCGGCACCACGATCACTCCCCTATAAAGCATGAAGTTCCGGTAGAGAATGCCGAACATCGAATGAATCCGATATTCCAATGAAGGGCGTGCAGCAAGGACCGGGGAGGAAACGAGGGTTGATAGAACCAGAAGCGTCATCAGGAGCAGAACCAGCTTCTTCATGCTATCATCTCCTCCTTATGGAACCCGAGGGTTCCATAACACACACCACGAACCCCAATCACCATAAATATAGTAATGCGCATATGCGCTAAAGTCAACTGATAATTCGGAAACCTCAATAAAAAATCGCCCCTTAGGCGATTTGGCGATGATTTTCCGGCCTGGGTCAAATCACTTATTCAGACATAGGAAAAATATCGAGATCAATCGTCGTCGACACCCGCATCCTTCCGGAATTCTATGCCGAATTTCTCGAGCTTTTTATACAGATTGCTCCGCTGCATGTCGAGCTGCCGAGCCGTTCTCGAAACATTCCCGCCGTTCTCCCTCAGCTTCTTCACGAGGTATTCCTTCTCCATGAAATCCTTGAACTCCTGGTACGTCTTGAGGCCGAACGGATCCTTACGGGCGTCCTCCGCACGAACGAGGGCGAGCGCGGGCAGATCGTCCCGGCCGATCACGTCGGACGACGTGAGGATGCAGAGACGCTCGATGAGATTGCGGAGCTCGCGCACGTTTCCCGGCCACGAATAATCCATGAGCGTATCGAGCGCGCCCGCCGAGAGCTTCTTGGGAGCTCGCCCGAGCTCGCCGGCGACCTCGCCCAGAAAATACTCCGCGAGAATCTTGATATCCGATTTCCGCTCGCGCAGCGCGGGAATGCGGATCGGAACGACGTTCAGGCGGTAGTAGAGATCCTCCCGGAATTTCATCCTGGCCGCCTCCTCGAGAAGCGCCTTGTTCGAGGCGGCGAGAACGCGCACGTCGACGTGCTTCGTCTCCGTGCCGCCAACTCTCTCGAACGCCGATTCCTGCAGAACGCGGAGCACCTTCGCCTGCGCCGAGAGGCTCATGTCGCCGACCTCGTCGAGAAACAGCGTGCCCCCGTCCGCCAGCTCGAACTTGCCGATACGCTGCGATATGGCGCCGGTGAACGAACCCTTCTCATGCCCGAACAGCTCGCTCTCGATGAGGTCCTCGGGAATCGCGGCGCAGTTGACTTCGACAAAGGGCTCGTCGGCGCGATTCGAAAGCTCGTGGAGCTTTCGCGCGACGAGCTCCTTTCCCGTCCCGTTTTCCCCCATGATGAGCACCCGCGCGTTGGTCGGAGCGACGCGCGTGATCGTTTCCATGATGGCGAGCATCTCGGGGTGGGCGCCGATGATATTCGTCTTGATGCCGATTGTCCTCTGCAGCTGAACGTTCCGACGGGTTAGATCGGCCTGATTGACGCCGTTGCGGATCGTCAGCAGAAGCCGCTCCATATCGATCGGCTTCTCCAGAAAATCGAACGCTCCGAGCTTCGTCGCGTCGACCGCGGTGGAGATCGTTCCGTGCCCCGATATGATGATGACGGGAAGATCGGGATGAAGCTCCTTGAGCTTTCCGAGTACCTCGAGACCGTCCATGCCCGGCATCTTGATGTCGAGCAGCACAACGTCGATGCGCTCGCTCGCGGCGAGATCCAGGGCCGCCGCGCCGTCCGCCGCGGCGAAGGTCTTGTACTTCTCGTACGAGAGCAGCCTCTCGAGCGAGCTCCTGATGCTCTCTTCATCGTCGACGATCAGAACCCGTTTGCTCATTTCGATGCTCCCCCCGTGAGCACGCTGCCCCAGCGCAGATCCCGCGCGGTGACCAGAAACGTCTCGATCCCGAAGCGCCGGACGAGTGCGTCCAGCAGGACGAGCCCCGCCGGAAGAAGCCCGATCCGCCCGGGATCGAGCGGGAGGCTCCGCTCGCGCCCCACCCCGTAGAGCCCCCGGAGCCGCCTCGCCATGAATGCGAGCTCCTCACGCGCGATCGAGTGCATTTCCTCGAAGCCGCTCGCCGACTCGCGCATACCCCGGTGGAGCACGGCGAGGCTGAAGGCGGATCCGCCAGTCATCAGCATTGTAGGGTTTCGCGGGAAACTGGGCAAGAGATAAACTCCGGCTTCCCGGGCGCGCCCGGGCGCGGCGCAGGTTTCCATGCACCCGGAGAGGAGCGCCGAAACGCACCGCGCGGACGAGCCGCGTTCGAGGAGCCGGCGAACGCGATGGGTACCGAGCGAGAAAAGCGCGCACCCGGCCATCGAGGTTCCCGTCCCCCAGGAGATCTCCGTGCTCGTACCCCCGGCGTCGATGAGCAGCACCGATTCGTCCCTCGGGCGGAAGAACGAAGCGCCGAAGTACCCGAGCTCCGCCTCCTCGCGCTGCGACAGCACCCTGATCGACGCGCAGAGCGTATTCTCGAGGCCCGCTTTGATCTCCCTCGCGTTATTCGATTCGCGCAGCGTGTTCGTCGCGACGAGAGTCGGCCGCGGGCACCCCCATTTCTCCGCCTCGGCGATGAGATCCCGGATCGCGCGTCCGGCGAGATCCGTTTTCTCCCGGGAGACGCTCCCCGATCTCGCCATATCCTCCCCCCACCCCACATACCGCGTCGCCTCCCTGACCGCGCGGATCTCGAGAGCCCGCTCCTCCTCGCCGACCGAACCGGGAAATATCCCCTCGAGAACGAGGAGACGAAAATTGCTGCTTCCGAGATCCACGCATCCCCGGATCTCGTTTTTTCCATAGGATCGCGGCTGGGTATCTCGTATCATCGTTCTACCGCGGCATCGCCGCGCGAGGGCGGGAACCGGTCATGGAAAAGCTCAACATCAAGAATCTCTCCATACGCGAAATCTCCGCCATCGCCGAAGAGCTCGGCGAGAAACGCCACCGCGCGGCGCAGATTCTGAAATGGCTGTATCAGAAAGGCTGCGACGGCTTTTTCGAGATGACCAATCTTCCGTCGAGCCTCAGGCTCGTTCTCGACGGCCGGTTCGAGATCACATCGCTCCGGCTCGCGGACAGTGTACGCTCGCACGATGACGCGAGCCAGAAATTTCTGTTCGAATCCGACGACGGCGTTCTCTTCGAAGCGGTGCTCATGGAAGCGCGCGGACGCCGGACGATCTGTGTCTCGAGCCAGGCGGGGTGCGCGCTCGGCTGCACGCTCTGCAGGACGGGAGAGGGGGGATTCGAGCGGGATTTAAGGAGCGACGAGATTCTCAACCAGATCCTCTTCTTCAAAAAGAACTACCTGCCTCCTCGGGAGCGTTTCAACGTCGTCTTCATGGGCATGGGAGAGCCGCTTCTCAATCTCGACAGTCTCGCGAAGGCGCTCGAGATCATCAACTCCAACGACGGCTTCGCGCTCGGCGAAAAACGCATCACGGTGAGCACGATCGGCATTCCCCCGGCGATCCGCGAGCTCGCCTCCCGCACGCTCAAATTCTCTCTCGCGATTTCCCTCAACGCGACGACGGACGAAACGCGCAGGCGGCTCATGCCCGCGGCTCGCGACATCGACGACACGCTCGCGGCGGCCCTCGAATTCGCCCGCGCGCGGAGAACGCGCGTGACGATCGAGTACGTGCTCATCGCGGACGTCAACGATTCGCCGGAGGACGCACGCCGGCTCGCCGCCCTCACCGCGGGGAAACCGTTCAAGATCAACCTCATCCCCTTCAACGAGTGGGACGGCTGCCCGCACCGGCGGCCTTCAGAGGAGCGCATCGAACGATTCATGGCGCCGCTCCTCCCCACGGCGCCCGCAGTTACCGTGCGCAGAAGCCAGGGAAGCGATATCTGCGCCGCCTGCGGGCAGCTCAGGGGGCGCCGTTGAAATCGGGCCGGCGCCGATTCTCCCGGTATTCGATTGATGAAGAAGCGCGGGCGGGCCGGCGCTATCTGGCGACGAGCATCTTCCCCGCGGCTCTGAATCCGCCGGAGCGCACCGCGTAGAAGTAGACGCCGCTCGGCGCGGGAGTCCCCCGATCGTCCCTGCCGTCCCAGCGCACGGAAAACTCGTTCCCCGAGATCGCTCCCCCGAGGATGCGCCTGACGAGCGAGCCGTCGGCGCGGTACACCGACACGTCGATCGCGCCGGCGCTCTCCGGAGCGCGGCCGTTGAAAACGACCCGAATCGTCGTCGACGGATTGAACGGATTCGGATAGTTCGAGAGCGCGAGCGGCGCCGCGCCCGGTCGGGCATTGTACGCGATCCGCGCGGGCGCGACGAGCGAAACAAAGAATTCCTCGAGGCCCCCCACTTCATCGGGCGGAAGGATATTCTGATTCTCGATCCCCCCCGAGTATCGCGCCTCGTTTCCTCCGAAGAGGTACCTGAAATCCTCCGCGAAGATCTCGGCGGGTCTGTTCGCGCGGGGAGCATTGGGCGAATAGAGGGCGTCATCCTCGAGCCCTCGCAGTCTCAGATAATCCCCCCACGTTCCCCCGCCGTCCTCCGGAGCGAAATGGCGCTGGAAAACGTGACCGAGCTCGTGCGTAACCGTGAAGGCGACGAGGCAGCGATCGATCTCGCGCACGCCGGGGGAGAGAAAGATCCTTTCTCCGCAGGCGGAGCTTGCGAGAACGCCCGAACGCGGCAGCGGGAGCACGTAGATCTCGACGCGCATATCGACGCCCCCTCCCCCGACGTCCACGCGCTTGAGGGCTTCCAGAGCCCAGTCAGCGTTCGCCGGATGAAAAGAGCCGTCTCCCTTGTTGATGATCTGCGGATCGAAAATATCCTCGATGAGCTGATAGCTTGTGCCGTCCGGCAGCCGAAGAATGAGACGACCCGCTTGATCTCTGCTCGTCATCGCCATAACGTCTTCGGGCATGAGGAGGCTGATTTCGAGACCGTTTTCGAGACGCAGCAGGGAATTTTCGCTCGCCCCCCCACGCACCGGGACGAGCAAGCACGAGTAGATCAAAAATATGCCGACATACAGTATCTTATTATATTTAAATACG
>JAPLKY010000207.1 GCA_026387805.1 Candidatus Krumholzibacteriia bacterium | reverse complement strand
GAGATACGGCACGACGCAGTACGAGCAGTAGTTTTCGCATCCCCTCGTTATTGAAACGTATCTCGATACGTCCCCGTTCGATCTCGCGACGGGCGCCTCGTATGCGCCGTCGTCCTCCGTTTCGAGGAACGCGAAGCGTCCGCCGTCCCGGATGGCCGCCGCGATTGCATCGGGCAAAAGCGCGTAGCTGTCGGTTCCGGCAACGATTCTCACGGCGGGAACGAGGTCGAAGAGAGCGGCGCCGAGACGCTGCGCCATGCAGCCGCAGACGACGATCACCGCGTCGCGATATCGCGAAAGATCGAGGAGGCGTCCGATCGCGCGCTGCTCCGCGTGCTCGCGCACGCTGCATGTATTGACGATGATGCAATCGGCGGTGTCGGGGGCGGGAACGATCGCGTACCCGCGTTCCTCGAGACGGGATGCGATACCGTCGGTATCGTACGCGTTCATCTGGCATCCGAAGCTCTCGCAATATACGTTCAAGCGTTTCAACGCGCGCACGCTCCGGCGATCGGGTTCGAAACGGGATCGGCTTCCATCGGCGTTCCGTAGAGAGCTTCCTCCGAAAAACGGCTCACGCGAACGGAAACGAGCGAACCGCGCGCGGCCTCTCGTCGCGGAAGAAGAACCTCGCAATAGGTTCCCGTGAGCGAGCGGATGAGGGATGATCGCTGATGCGCGTGCCCGTGTACGAGAACGAGCTGCGTCGTGCCGACGTGCGATTCGAGGAAGACGCGTTTCTTCGCCCTGCCGAGCTCGATGAGGCGGCCGCTTCGCTCCCGCATTCTTTCGGAGCTCACCGTCCGCTCCATCGCGGCCGCGCGCGTCCGCGGACGCGGGGAAAAGCCGAATACGTGAAAATGGCTTATCGGCAGCTCGCGGACGAGTTCGAAGGTGTTCTCGAAGCAGGCCTCCGTCTCGCCCGGAAAACCGACGATAATATCGGTGCCGATCGCGATGCGATCCCCCGCACGCGCGATTTCCTCGATTACGCGACGGAATCCGGATACGTCGTAGGAACGATTCATCGCCTTGAGAATGCGATCGTCCCCGCTCTGAAGCGGAATGTGCAAATGAGGCGCGAGGCGATCAGTCGACCGCATGATCCCGATGAGCTTCGACGTCACCTCGTTCACTTCGATGCTGCTCAAACGGACCCGCACCGCGCTCGCCCGAAGAAGAATCGCCTCGAGGAGATCTCCGAGCGTGCCGGGCGGATCGAGATCCGCCCCGTAGCGGCCGATGTGCACGCCGCTGAGCACGATCTCGCGGTAGCCGCTTTCCTGAAGAACCGATACCTGTTCGAGGACGGCGGCCGCGGGAACGCTGCGGCTCGGACCTCTCGCCCGCGGGACGATGCAGTAGCTGCAGGAGGCGTTGCATCCTTCCTGGATCTTGACGAAGGCGCGCGCGTGGCCCAGGAAACGGTCTATTCCGGTCGGCTCGGACGTCTCGACGCGGGAAATCGCTCCGTGATGGGCGGGCAGTGCTCCCCGTTCGCTCTCGGCCATCGCGTCGACGATCGCCGGCAAGGAGCTCTTTTCCCCGTTCCCGAGAACGAGATCCACTTCTTTCATTCCCTTGAGACTCTCGCGCTGCGTTTCGGCGTAGCAGCCGGTGACGACGACGAACGAATCGGGATTCGTCCTCTTCGCCCGCCGCGCCGCGTTGCCTCGCCGTGACGGTGCAGGAATTGATGATGCAGAAGGCCGCTCCATCCTCTAATCGCTGAAATCTCCAGCTTCTCCGGATGAGCGCCTCGCGGATCCATTCCGTCTCGAACTGATTGAGCTTGCAGCCGATCGTAACGGTCGAGAACGTTTTTTCCATCGCTCTCCGGTTCGATTCCCGGCGGAATCCGAATAGAGGTCCCAAAACGCCGAGAGGGTGGAATCCCACCCTCTCCGGCTTGCCTGCGATAACCCTCTCACACGATCAACCGGCCGTGGGATCGGTCCCTTCCGGAGCGGGGCCCGCGGCGGGGCCGTCATCGGGAACGTCGATATCGTCATCGTACACTTCATCGATGTCGTAATCGGCCGGCTCGCCCGCCTGGCTCTCTTCTGCATGTTTCGCGGCATGCTCCTGATCGGCCATTTCGCGTCTCGGGAACCTCTTCCTGAAGGCGTCGATCTCGTCCGGCGACCGGGTCTCGAGATA
>JAPLKY010000005.1 GCA_026387805.1 Candidatus Krumholzibacteriia bacterium | reverse complement strand
GACCGAATGGAATACTCCGAGATATATGGAGTATGCCGTCGGATACTCCCTCATCCAGAACACGGCGAGGATGGCGGCCCCGACGAGCTCGAAGGCGAAGGAGTATGCGAGGACGGAAAGGAAGAATCCCTTGAGAACGTGCAGGTTCGGGCCCGCCAGGGATTCCTTCGCGACGAGGCTCGTTCTCAGCGAGCCTTTGATTCCCAGGACGTACATCGTGAGGATGATGAAGCTCATGTAGCCGATTCCGCCCAGCTGAAAGATCACGAGAAGAACGATCTGCCCGAAAAGCGAATAGAAGCTGCCGATGTCGACGGGGGACAATCCGGACGTGCTTATGCCCGAAGTCGCGACGAAGAGCGCGTCGAGAAACGGCTGCGACGTGCCCCGGGCGGAGGATATCGGCAGCGACAGCAGAAGAGCCCCCGACACCGTGACGAAGATGTAGCCGAAGATCAGCAGCTGGTACGGGGTGAGTCTGTTCCATAGGTAGTTTCGTCGTCTCATATCCATACAATCTTCTCTCCCGGGCGGCGGCGGGGCAAATCAAGAAAAGGTCAAAAAGCAGATGGGCGGAGGGCTTCGGGAAGAGCCGGGGAGGCGGCGGTTATGTGCCGGAGCGGAGGCGGTATCCGATGCCGGGTTCGGTCAGGACGTAGATCGGCCGGTCGGGATCGGGCTCGATCTTTCCGCGCAGGTTGCTGATCGTTACCCGCAGAAGATGGAGAACGCCTTCCATATCGTCGGGCTTGTTCCAAATCTCCTCGAGGATTTGCCGGTGCGTGACGACCTTGCCCGCGTTGAAAACGAGGAGCTTGAGCACGTCGAACTCCGTCGGGGTGAGGTTGATTCGATTCCCCTTGATCGTAACCTCGTGCCTGGCGACGTCGATCGAAAGCGCGCCGGCCCGGAAGATCTCCTCCTGGTCCGCGGGGAGGAGACGTCGCATCACCGCACTGAGTCTCGCAAGGAGCTCGGTGATGCTGAAGGGCTTCGTTAGGTAATCGTCGGCCCCGGCATCGAGCGCTTCGACCTTCTCGGCTACGTCGTCCCGCACGGAGAGAATGATGACGGGTGTCTTCGTCCGTTTGCGGATCTCCCTGAGCACCTCGATGCCGTCGACGTCGGGAAGCCCGAGGTCGAGAATGATGACATCCGGGTGGGACGAGACCGATTTCTCGAGGGCCTCGGCTCCGGCCGCCGCTTCGAATACTACGTAGCCGCGGGAGGCAAGCGCGACTCGAAGCGTTCTTCGAATCGCTCTTTCATCGTCGACGATGAGAATGCGCACGCCCTGATCGGTCGTCATGACGGCTCCTGCTTCTCCTCCAGCGGAAGGGTCACGATGAACGTCGCTCCGGAATCCGCATTGTTCCGCGCGACGATCCGGCCGCCGTGCGCCTCGATGATCCCCTTGCAGATGGAAAGCCCGAGCCCGGTCCCCGCGACGGGCTGAGCCTTTTCGGCCCGGTAGAATCTCTCGAAGATGCGCGTGAGATCCCCCTCGGCTATGCCGGTTCCCCGGTCCCCGACCTCGATCTCCGCCGCGGTTCGGTGCACGCGAGCGCCGACGTCGATCGGCGAATCCTCCGGGGAGTACTTTATGGCATTGTCGAGCAGATTGAAAAACACCTTCATCATGAAGGAAAAGTCCATTGGGACTTCGGGGAAATCTCTCGGGATTGCCATCCGTATGGCCCGGTCCCCGATCCGTTCCCTGAGCTGCTCCAGGGAGGCGCCGAGAACGTCCCGCAGATCGCATGGCCGTTTCGAGATTCGAAGCGTTCCCGCCTCCATCTTCGTCAGGTCGAGGAGATTCCCGACAATCCGGTTGAGACGGTCCGCTTCCTCCGAAGCGTTCTCGATGAGCTCCTTCCGCGTGGCGTCGTCGAGCCCCGGATCGTTCTCCTGAAGGGTGGTCAAGGTGCCGGTTATCGATACGAGGGGAGTTCTCAGGTCGTGCGAGATCGAGCTGAGGAGCGCCGATTGGAGCTTCTCGGTCTGTTGCATCAGCTCCATGCGGCGGGACTGCTCCGCGAGATTCGCGCGCTGGATCGCGATGGCCCCCTGGCTCACGAGCGCGTTCAACAGGCCCTCCTCGTCCTGCGAGAGTCCCTCCGCGCCTTTGCGAAGATGGAGACCGAGGACGCCGATCACGCCCTGCGGGGTCTTGAAGGGGAGATAGCGGGTCTTTCTCCGTGTCGCCTCATCCGGACCCCCACCGGCCATCGAGCCGTTCTCGTAGGCCCAGCTCGCGATCCCTTTCTCCGGCTCGTTCGCCGGGAACCCGGGGTCGCCGGTCGCGAGCTCCAGAACGCCGCCGACGGGCAGATAGATCGCCACGCCGCAATTGACGATCTGCTTGACGTTCTTCCGTATCGCCTGCAACACCTCTTCGAAGCCGGCGGAATCGGCGAGATCCGCCGCGAGGCGGTACAGCGCGGCGGTCTGGGCCTCCCCTTTGCGCGCCTGGATCGCCTGCTCCCGCATCCTCGAGGCGAGCGTGCCGACGACCAATCCGGCGGCGAGGAGCCCGAAAAGGGTAAAAACATACTGAACGTCCTCGACCCTGAAGGCGAGGTAGGGAGGGACGAGGAAGAAATCGAACGACAGAACGCCGAGGATCGCGGTCGCGACGGCCGGCACCTTTCCCCAACGGATGGTTCGTCGGCTCGAGGCGCCTCTTGACGAGCTCGCCGAGAAGCGTCGTGACGAGAACGAGAGCGACGCTCGCCGCGTACGGAAAGGCCTTTTTCCCGCGCACGATCAGTCTTTCTTGCGCGCCTGCATGAAGTACTGAAGGAAATCCACCGGCACCGGGAAGAGGATCGTCGAATTCTTCTCGGCGGCGATCTCGGTCAGCGTCTGAAGATATCTGAGCTGCACCGAAACGGGCTCGGGCGCCATGACCTGGGCGGCATCCCGCAGCTTGGCGGAAGCCTGGAACTCGCCGTCCGCGTGAATGACCTTCGCCCGGCGTTCGCGTTCGGCTTCGGCCTGCTTGGCGAGCGCGCGCCTCATGCCCTCGGGAAGATCGACGTCCTTCACTTCC
>JAPLKY010000418.1 GCA_026387805.1 Candidatus Krumholzibacteriia bacterium | reverse complement strand
AGGAAGGACCGAAGGTTGTTGATCAATGCCTGTTCGAGATCGGTTTCCACCAGTTTCGGCGATTCCGGCAATCCCAGAAATTCCATTACCACGGGGTCCTTGAAAACATCGACCGGCTTCTGAACTACCTGGCCTTTTGTCGCGAGACGCATCAGTCCCTTTTTGTCTTTGCTGAGAGCGAGCCTTTCGTACAACAGGCTGTTGATCTGCCGTTCGAGTTCCCGGGCGGACCAGTTGTTCTTGATGGATTCAATTTCATAGAACGACCGCGCATTATTGTCGTCCACTCGCAGCAACGTCCTGTAGTGCGTCCACGATAGCGTGGGATGCAATAGTCCTGGCTGCCAGGAAAGGCTACGCAGTGCGTGACCTTTCTCCACGGATTCCGTCGGTTCGGGATCGGACGAAAGGCTACGCGGTGCGTAGCCTTTCGCTTCACTGCACAAGCGGGGATATTCGAGATAGAACTTGCGGAAGAATTTCACGTTTGCAAGGCTATAACCGGCGCCATAATCCGCCTGGAGTCGGATCGCGAGGTCTCGGATCAACCCTTCGCCGTATTTCGCTCGGCGCTTTCCCTTCTGCTCTTCCTCCACGATCTCACGGCCGATCAGCCAATTCGCGATGACCTGGGTCGTATTCACGGAACGGGCGACATTGCTTCTGGCCGAATCCAAGATCTTCCGTATGCGCTCATACATGGATGATGGCGGGCGCGCGATGACGGTCTTGCGTTTCACGGATGCCCCTCCTTCCGTTTCGCACTATCGCCGGCTCCGCCCGATTTCACCCATTCATCCACTTCTTCACTGCGAAATTTCCACAGGCGGCCCATTCGATGCGCCGGCATTTGCTTTTCAGAAATCCACCTGTAGACCGTATCCCGCTTGATGCCGAGATAGGCCGCGATCTCATCTACGGAGAGCCATCGATCTTCCATCATTCGACTCCACTCGTGTTTGACTTGATAGTTTGCCTCGCAGGTGGCTTACACTGTATCAACTATAGATCCATTGTCAATCGGTTTATCTGGTTATTATCCTGATCTAACCTAATATAACCGACTCATGACTATCGGGATCAGAAGGCGTCAGATATACCGAAAATATTTGACAAAATGCGATTTGCTGGCTGTCCTCTCAAGGAGTATCATAACTGGCTAATATGGCCCTCGTGGAGGGTTCTTTCCACCAATTCATCTTTTCCTAAGGCGTAGCGACGAGACGGGATGCGTCCCCGCCGTGATGACCGACCGGTAGAGCTCGTCGACCTTGAGCATCGTTGCGCCCGTCGAGCCGCTCGTGGCCTTCTTGATCTTCGTCACCGCATGCTGCTTGTCGCCGGGATTGATGCGCTCGGGGGAATAGCCGCAGAAGAAATCCTCGTTGAACTTCAATCCCGAAATCCGCTCGAGGATCGGCACGCAGAACTCCTCGGTGCATCCCGGATAGACCGTCGATTCGTAGACGACGACGTCGCCTTTCTTGAGCACGCCTGCCACCGTCTCCGTCGCCTTCCGAACGAGCAGGAGATCGGGGCGCTTGAACTCGTCGATCGGCGTCGGCACGGTGACGATGAAAACGTTGCAGACGTAATCAAACGAAGGCATGTCGACATGCCGGGTTAAGAATTTACTGCCAATTAAGTTGCTGTGAAGTTACACACAAGATTGACATCCGCCGTCAAAAATACTTTACGCTCCTGTCCACCGATTATTCTGAATAATATTCTATTAACTAGGTTGACCTAGAACTTCGTCAGTGATAGGATCAGTGTTGGGTCTGTAACGCTAGGGGAAGCCGAGAGATTATTTGCTGAGAAATTCGTTTCATATCTAATTCGGAGTCAATGACAGTCTGTTGGCATGGACTCGATTCAATGAATTAGCAGATAAGCAGGTGTATATGCACATGAGCACGACTGCACGTAATTGTCTGGTTGCCTTTGAGATCGCGTTTTGTTTGTGGCCGCTTTCGGCTCATTCAAGAGTATGGCTCGTCCGCAATGACGGGACGGGCGATGTGCCCACGATTCAGGCCGCCATTGATAGCGCCGCGGCCGGAGATACGATCACCCTGGCAAAAGGGATATTCTCCGTGGATTCTATGATAATGTGCCTGACAAAGAACGATCTCCTTATCACCAGCGAAGCCGGCCCTGAGAGCACCAGTCTCTCTTTCAGCGGAGCCTCCGCTTTTATGAATCTCGTGAGCTGCAGCGGTTTGTCAATAGAGGGCATCTTGTTCAAGAACGCGCTGGGGAGTGCGCTTTCCGTTTCTATGTCCTCGCAAATCGCCGTCTCGGATTGCCGCTTCTTTAATAACGGACACTACTATGGAAAATATGCGCTGATGTTTGAATGGTGCGATGGCATTGATGTGCGCAATAGCGTATTGGGCGGTAACGCCGGAGGCGTCATGTTCTATGAAGAGGATAGGAACATATTGATCTACAACAATACATTCTTGGGGAACACGTCTATTGAAATAAATCTAAACGGCGTTATGAATTGTAGCATCAGCAATTCAATAGTATCCGGCAGCAATTATGGAATAAGTGGCATCGCCGCGAATCTTACCATAGCATGCAATGATGTCTACAACAATTCGGAGAACTACACCATTACGGGCTTCCCCGATCCCACGGGGCTGAACGGGAACATTTCCGTCGATCCGCAGTTCTGCTCGATCGATCCGGTTGCATATGACAACTACAACCTGCAAGGCGATTCCCCCTGTGCGCCCGGGAATCATCCGAGCGGCTATGCATGTGGATTGATTGGAGGTGAGCCCGTCGGTTGTGGGACCACGGGTACAGAAAAGACTAATTGGTCAAAAGTAAAGCAGGTGTTCAAGTAGCAGCCGGCGTTGAAGGGGATTGCGGCAGGAGGAGGTTCGGAACGTGAAAGTGATCATCTTCTCAATCTGCATATGTCTTTTGGCGAGCCTGCATGTTGAGGCTCAAGAATCGGCCCCAAAGCAGATAATTGTCTCATTCGAAAACAAGGAGGACGATGTCCTCCAGGTACAGAACGGACAAATGACGTGCATGTTTTCGTCAGTCATGGGCATCTTGGAGAGCTATAACGCGACATCGATGCGTAGGCTCTATAGCGGGAATATGGGAGCTCAAAATATATATATTATTGAGCTGGAAAGTGATGCGGATGTCGATGCAGCCATAGCGGAGCTGAATAGCGACCCCGAGATAAGGAGCGCGACACGCAATTACGCGATCGAATTCTTAACTACGCCGAATGATTGGTACTTCAATAATGACTACATTCCCCCAGGCGATTCCGACCCGACGGAAGACCAGTGGTATTTGAAGGTGATACAAGCGGACAAGTCGTGGGACGTACAAAGGGGAAGTCCGGGGGTAACAATAGGAATAATGGATACGGGCATCGATTTTTTTCATCAGGACTTGGAGAACAACATTTGGGTCAATCCCGGCGAAGACCTGGATGCCGATGGAGTTGTCTGGGATACCGACGATTTGAATGGCGTGGATGACGATGGCAATGGCAAAGTAGATGACTTGGTAGGGTGGGATTTCAAGGCACTTTCACCCGGGGACAATTATCCATATCCTGATACGCTTGTGGCCAACCCTCCTTATCAGCATGGCACAATGATGGCATCGGTAGGTGCTGTCACTAATAATGACACGCAACCTGGCGACACATCAATTGCCGGCATCTCGTGGCACTGCAAGATCGCTCCGCTCAGGGTAGATTTCTGGTATGGCAGCGTTGTTGAAGCGCTAAATTATGCTGCCACCAAGGGCTTCGATGTAGTGAATATGAGTTTCCACATTCCGGATCTCTTGCCCGGAGATAAGGAAATCTTGCATGAAGCCGTCATAGCTGCGAAGAATGCCGGCGTGGTGATGGTGGCGGCCGTTAACCCGGGCTCCCCCGGCTGGGTTACCTATCCGCACGGCTTTGAAGAGGTGATTGCGGTAACGGTTGTGGATGAAAATGGCGTAATGAAGCAAGGGTACGGCTATCATAGTGGAGTAGACGTCTGCGGATTGGGAATCTCTGATCAGAACTGGAGAAAGAGATTCCCCATTTTCACATATGACTACCGACGCTCCGGCCCACCGCTCTATCCGGGATCGATAGGACCTCATGGCTATTGGTGGCACCAAATGTCTACCTCCTATGCCGCCGCTCAAGTATCGACCGTTGCTGGGCTGTTGAAATCCCAGTACCCCGACGCAACTCCTGACTTCATTCAGTCTGAGATAGAGCGTGGAGCGGACCCAGTTGATGCGGCGAATCAGAACCAACCCTGGTATGGCCTGCTGGGTGCCGGTCGGATCAATCCGTACCGTTCCCTCACGCAATGGGGAACAATTTGGGAGGATACAACGTGGTCCGGCGTCGTCTATCTCTCCGGCGATATTGTAGTGTACGATAACGTGACTCTTACGATAGATCCTGGAACGGTTATATATGTCGCTCCGGAGGATAATGCCAACCTCTATCATGACCCCGAGAGGATAGCGATCGGTGTGTGCGGTACGCTGAATGCGAATGGGACGGCCGAGAATCCCATTCTCTTCAAGTCTCTTTCCGACGAACCGTTACCGGGAGATTGGTGCGGCATTGGCTTCGCGAGGGAAACGGCCACCGGCTCTTTATCTCATTGCGATATACGGGATGCTGTCTACGGCGTCGAGAGCAAGGTCACAATTGCAATGCACGGCTGCAGAATCTCAAACTGCAGCATTGCCGGTATCTACATGTACGACGACATGGACAGCTTGTCCGTCGTCAACAACGAGAGCACAATCAGTAACTGCACCATAACCGAGAACGCCTCCGTCGAGTGTTCGGCCATGCGCATCTGGAACTGCCCCCTGGTGATCACGATTAGCAGCGACACGGTGAGCATGAACTACAGGGGCATCTGGGTCAGCAACGCCCGGCCGACAATATCCTATTGCGAGATAGCCAGCAACGAGGAGGACGGGGTCTGGGTGACGAGCTATCGATATCCCCAACCCTATCCATATCCCACGATAAGTCACTGCCAGATCCATCTGAACGGCGAGAGCGGCATCCATTGCATGTGGAATAAGGCGCAGGTGTCATACACGAAGACCTGGCAGAATGGGACCTACGGCATCCTGGCATATGGTGTCGATGCCTATCCCGTGATCGACCATTCCAAGATCATCAATAACGCGGCAGCCGGGGTTCGGGGGGAGGTCGGGGGGAGGTCGGCGGGATGCCAACGCTCGGCAACGCGAGCCTCGGGCTGGGGCAGAACAACTCGCTCTACGGTCAGGTTAAGAACGTGTACAACGCGAACTCACAGACACTCTGCGCAGAGAACTGTTGGTGGGGTGTCGTGCCCCCGGACAAGACGAAGATGTACGGAAAAGCGGATTATACTCCCTACCTCACGAGCGATCCGGTGCCATATCTTGCCCCGATCGCGCCGGATAAGTTGCCACCGGTATTTGCTCTCGCGCAGAACTACCCCAACCCATTCGGCACCACATCGGAAATGACCGCGATCTGGTATTCGATTCCGTCGTCCGGCACGCGGGCGGTTTTGAGAGTCTACGATGTTTCGGGCAGGCTCGTGCGCACGCTCGTGAACAGCGTTCGGGACGGCGATCAGCATATTGCCACGTGGGATGGGAAAAACGAACGAGGAGCAAGAGTGGCGGCGGGCATGTATTTCTACAAGCTGGAGCATGGGCCTCAGTCGATTACCAAGAAAATGGTGCTTTTCCGATAATGTAGGAGGTCGATCTTATGCGTACATACGTTGTATTGATTGCAGCGCTTGTCGCCGTGCTTGGAGCGGCGAGTCTTCAGGCGAAGGAGCTCGTCATATCGCCTGCCAGGGTCGAGGCGATAGTATCGCCGACGGATTCAAGAGATTCGCGGGTGCTAGTCTATTTCGAGCTTCCGAAAGAGCTCTACGATAAAAAGGTAGTGATAGACAACGCGGCATTGGTATTCGAGGCTCGAGTGACCGATGCGGAGTTTGGGATGGTGCATGTCTTTCCCGCTACGAGAGAGTGGCAGACGGAGGCGAGTATCGCATGGACCTCCCCCCAGGAGAAGGCGGGAGGAGACTTCACGAAACGGATCGCCGGTAAGAGCGTCACGCTCAAGGCTGCGAATAGCGGGAAGGAGATTTCATCCAACGTCACATTTATCGTAATGGACTGGGTCTCGGGGAGGCTCACCAACAACGGGCTCATTCTTGTGCCCTCGCAGGAGGACCTGGCGGATTCGGCCGCTCGCTTCGCATTCGACAAGGGCACGCTGAAGCTCAAAATCGAGTGCACAAGGTAGCTGCGGCCTCATAGATCCGGCTTCTTGAATAGGAAAATACAGCGAGGGCCCGCTCGGATGGGCCCTCGCTGCGCATCTATCTGCAGCCCATTTCAGGAGCACTCTCTTTCCCCCCAAAACCCTTTTGCCGGATGGACAATTTCTATGGCTGCTCGCCTTTTTGCGTCCATCAAAGTCTTTGCAGGAGTGCGTTTAATGGATATCCAATCACTTGGTTCTGGTCGAAGATCAAATCATTGTTTCACGAGAAGAATGTATCTCGAGCGGAACGACCTATCAGATATACCGAAAATATTTGACAAAATGCGATTTACTGGCTATCCTCCAAAGGAGTATTATAACTGGCTAATATGGCTCTCGTGAAGGGCGTTTCCGTCAATTCATCTTACTAAATCCAACAGGAGGGAACCGTTGAAAGGGCGCGTACTCATAATCGACGACGAAGCCGAAATCCGGCGAAATCTCACCATCGGCCTCACTCAGGAAGGCTACAGCGCGGTGGCCTGCCCTGACGGCATTTCCGCGATCCACGAGCTCAACACGTCCCGCGAGAAGGGCATCGCGTACGATTACCTCGTGACCGATATCTTCATGCCCGATATCGACGGGCTCAAGATTCTCAAGGTCATCAAGATCCAGCACCCCGACCTCCCCGTGCTCGTGATCACGGGATTCGGCGACGAGGCCCTGAAGCTCACCGCACTCTCCGAGCTCAATACCGGATACCTCGACAAACCGTTCGAGATCCCGGATCTCGTCAAGGCGCTCGAGGAGCTCGCCCCGGGCTCGATGTCGAAGAAGGGGGCGGAGAAGGCCACAGCGGCGCCCGAGATGCGCGAATCGGTGACGACGTACTTCACGATCAGGATCACCGATCCCATGCGCAGCATGGATATCTACAAGAGACTCTACCAGATGGAAGGGGTTCAGCGCTGCGAAGCGGTGCGCGGCGACTTCGACATCATCGTCGTCGCCCAGGCGGGATCGCAGGACGAGATCAAGAAGCTTAAAGATAGAATCGCCGCGATGGACGGCGTCCAGCTCGCCTCCGTCTCCGACGTGGAGCGGCCGAAGCTCGACCGCGAGGTGAACGAGTTCATCAGCATCTACTCGCAGGCGGTCAAGGCGCACGGCCTCTCGAGCTCGAGCAAGCAGCCGGGCACGACGAGCTACATCATCGTCGACATCGACAAGAACGCGATTCAGCAGATCTTCACGACCGTTTTCTTCATCGACGAGGTCGTCTTCTGCGACGTCATCGAGAACGGCACGAAGCTCGTGGGAATGGTCACGGGCCAGGGCGCCGTCGGCACGATGCCGCGCATTATCGAGAAGCTGGGCCAGATCGACGGCGTCTTGCGCGTCCGCGAAGCGACCGTGATCAAGCTGGTCGAGGATTGATTCCTCGGCAATCCGTCGCAATCGCATCGGCGAGAACTTTTTTCCGGCGCCGCGCCGGAACGGGATAGAGGACCGGTTCAATCAATCAGGGGGTGGTTACTACGGCTGCCAGGGACGACAGTTTCAATTACCGGCTGTGGCGCTATGACGGCGCCCCCGGCGAGCTGATCCCGCTGCTGCAATCGGCGCAGGATCACTTCGGCTACATCCCACGCAGGGCGATCGGCTACATCTCGGGAGTGACCGGGATACCGGAGTCCGAGGTGTACGGGGTCATCACGTTCTACAGCCAGTTCAGGCTCCAGCCGATGGGCAAGTACGTGATCAAGGCGTGCGACGGGACGGCCTGCCACGTGCAGAACTCGCGGATGATCATCGACACGCTCGAGGACGAGCTCGGCATCGAAGTCAACGGCACCACCGAGGACGGCCTGTTCACGTTGAGCACGGTCGCCTGCATCGGCTGCTGCTCGCTCGCGCCCGTGCTCATGATCAACGAAGAGACGCACGGCCGGCTCACGCCGCAGTCAGTGCGCAAGCTCCTGCGCGAGTACCGGCGTCGCGAGGAGGCCGCCCGAGCGCAGCAGGGCGCCGCGTCGTGCGGCGACAGGGCCTGAAGTAAACAGGCGGGGTTCTCCGCCTCACCACATATCCGGAGATGATCGATGAAAAAAGTGATTGTCGGAATGAGCACCTGCGGTCTTTCGGCCGGATCGCAGAAGACCTATGACAAGCTGGGCGAGCTTTCGGCCGGAAGCCCCGGCTCCTTCGAGCTCAAGAGCGCGGGATGCATCGGCATGTGTTACCGCGAACCGCTCGTCGAGGTCAGGGACGGCGAGAGCCGCATCGTCTACGGCGGCGTGACGCCGGAAATCGCGGAGAAGATCTTCAACGAACATATCAGGGAGGGCCGCATTCTCGAAGAGCAGGTGGCGCTGCGCATGGAGCCGGGTCAGGAGCTCGGGGGCGCCGAGGCGCCGCACCAGAAGAACCAGGTGCGCATCGTGCTCCGCAACTGCGGCCTCATCGATCCCGAATCGCTCGCCGAATACGAGGGCACGGGCGGATACAAGGCGCTCCGCAAGGCGCTCCTCGAGATGAAGCCGGACGAGATCATCAAGGTCGTGAAGGACTCGGGGCTCCGCGGCCGCGGCGGCGCGGGATTCCCGACGGGGCTCAAATGGTCGTTCGCCGCTTCGCAGAAGAGCGACGTGAAGTACGTCGTCTGCAACGCCGACGAGGGGGATCCCGGCGCCTTCATGGACCGCTCCGTGCTCGAGGGGGATCCGCACTCGGTCATCGAGGGCATGGTCGTCTGCGGGAAGGCGATCGGCGCGCATATGGGCTACATCTACTGCCGCGCCGAATACCCGATGGCGATCAGGCGCCTCACGATCGCCCTCGACGCCGCGCGGGAAAAGGGCTACCTCGGGACGAATATCCTCGGCTCGGGATTCGATTTCGACATCAAGATCAAGCAGGGCGCCGGCGCCTTCGTCTGCGGGGAGGAGACGGCGCTTTTCCAGTCGATCGAGGGGAAACGCGGCATGCCCCGCATCCGCCCTCCCTTCCCCGCCGAGAAGGGACTCTGGCAGAAACCGACGAACAACAATAACGTCGAGACGTACGCAAACGTCCCCTGGATCCTCGCCAGCGGCGCCGCGGCGTACGCCGCGTACGGCACCGAGAAGAGCCGGGGCACGAAGGTCTTCGCGCTTGCGGGCAAGGTGAAGAACGGCGGTCTCGCGGAAGTGCCCATGGGCATGCCGATCAACGACCTCGTCTTCAAGATCGGCGGCGGAATCAAGGAAGACCGCCGGTTCAAGGCGGTGCAGATGGGCGGACCGTCGGGCGGGTGCATCCCGGCATCGCTCGGGCACACGCCGGTCGATTTCGAGTCGATCCCCGCGACGGGCGCCATCATGGGATCGGGCGGCATGGTCGTCATGGACGATCAGACGTGCATGGTCGAGATGGCGCGCTTCTTCCTCAATTTTACCCAGGACGAATCGTGCGGGAAATGCACTTTCTGCCGCGTCGGAACGCTCCGGATGCTCGAGATTCTCACGCGGATCACGCAGGGAGAGGGACAGCCCGAGGACATCGACAAGCTGAAGACCCTCGGAGCGCAGATCAAGGACTCGAGCCTCTGCGGTTTGGGCCAGACGGCGCCGAATCCCGTGCTCACGACGCTGAAGTATTTTCCCGACGAGTACGAGGCCCACATCAAGGACAAGCGCTGCCCCGCGGCGAGCTGCACCGCGCTCGTCGATTTCTGCATCGACCCGGAGAAATGCACCGGCTGCACCGTGTGCGCGAAGAACTGCCCGGTGGATGCAATCAAGGGGGAGCGCAAGAAAGTTCACGTAATCGATACGTCTATCTGCGCGAAGTGCGGCAAGTGCGTCACGGTCTGCACATTCGGCGCTGTATATAAAAAGTGAGGATGGGATAGATGGAAAACATAAAGATAAAGATCAACGGCAAGGAGATCGAGGCGGCGCCCGGAAAGACGATCCTCGACGTGGTGCGCGAGCACGAGCTCGACTCGATCCCGACCCTGTGTCATTCGCCGGAGCTCGAACCGTACGCCTCATGCTTCCTCTGCGTCGTCGAGGTCAAGGGCCGGCCATTCCTCGTGCCCGCCTGCGCGACGCGCGTGGCGCCGGGGATGGAAGTGACGACGAAGAACGACCGCATCATCGAATCGCGGAAGACGGCGCTCGAGCTCCTCATCTCGAATCATTACGCCGACTGCGTGTCCCCGTGCACGGAAGGCTGTCCCGCGCACGTCGATGCCCAGGGCTACATTGCGCTCTCGGCGATGGGGCTCTACAAGCAGGCCGTCGATCTCATCCGCGAAACGAACCCCCTCCCCGCGATCTGCGGCCGCGTCTGCGTCCGCAAATGCGAGGTCGTCTGCCGCCGCGTGGACATCGACAAGGCGGTCGGCATCAACGCGATCAAGCGCTTCGTCACCGATCAGCCGGGGGTCTACGACGGCGCCCCCGCCTGCGATCCGCCGACGGGAAAGAAAATCGCGATCGTCGGAGCGGGACCGGCCGGCCTCACGGCGGCCTGGTTCCTCGGACGAAAAGGGCACAAACCGGTCATATACGAGGCGATGCCCCGCTCCGGCGGGATGCTCCGCTACGGCATTCCCGTCTACCGCCTGCCCGACGACGTGGTCGACCGCGAGGTCGAGTTCATCTGCCGCGCGGGGGGAGAGATCAAGTACAACACGCGGGTCGGCAAAGACGTCGCGCTCGACGACCTCATGAAGAAATACGACGCCGTGTTTCTCGGCCCCGGCGCCTGGGCCGGAAATCCGATGAAGGTCGAAGGCGAATTCGACACCGCCGGGGTCGTTCAGGGCGCCGATTTTCTTCCCGAACAGGCCGCGAAACCGACGCCGCTTGCGGGCACGGTCGTCGTCGTGGGCGGCGGGAACACCGCGATGGACGTCGCGCGGACCTCATGGCGGCTCGGCGCGGACAAGGTGATCATCCTCTATCGCCGCACGAAGGATGAGATGCCCGCCGACAAGATGGAGATCGAGGATTGCATCGCCGAGGGGATCGAGCTCATGGAGCTCGCCGCCCCCGTCGGCATCGTCAAGGAGAACGGCAAGCTCAAAGCGCTCCGCTGCATCCGAATGAAGCTCGGCGAACCGGACAAGTCGGGGCGCCGCAGACCGATCCCGCTCGAGGGCTCCGAGTTCGAGCTCCCCTGCCATATGGCCGTTTCCGCGATCGGGCAGGCGACCGCCCTCGAGGGGCTCACGGAGCTCGGCGGCGCTAAGGTCGGTCTCACGAAATGGAACACATTCGTCATCGATCCCGAAACGCTCGCGACGAACGTGAAGGGCGTTTTTTCCGGCGGCGACGCCGCGGACGACGGCCCGACGGTCGTCATCGACGCCATCGCCGACGGGCAGCGCGCCGCGCGGTCGATCGATTCATATTTAAAGAGCGAGGACGGGGCGCCGCGCCCCTTCGTCGTGAAGAAGGAGTTCTGGGCGAAGCCCGGGAAGGCGGAGCTCGGCGAGGTGAAGGAAAGCCCGCGCCACGAGGTACACCAGATCAGCGTCGAGGAGCGCCGGGGCTCCTTCGCCGAGGTCGCGACCGGATTCGAGTTCGAGGACAACGCCCACGAGTGCGACCGCTGCCTCTCGTGCGGATGTCTCCGGTTCGACACGTGCTTCCTCCGCATCTACGCCGAGGAATACGGCATCAACATGAATCGATACAAGGGGCACGTCCGCAAGCACAAGGTCGACGAGCGGCACCCGTACGTCGTTTACGATCCCAACAAGTGCATACTCTGCTCGCGCTGCATCAGGACGTGCACGCGCGTGCTGCCGATTTCGGCGCTCGGACTCGTCGGCCGCGGATTCCGCACCGAGATGCGCCCCGCGCTGAACGATCCGCTCGTCGAGACGAGCTGCGTGAGCTGCGGGAACTGCGTCGACTCCTGTCCCACGGGGGCGCTCACGGTGAAGTATCCGTTCCCCGGCCGGGCATGCGTCGACACCGATGACGAACCCTCTCACTGCGCGTACTGCTCGCTCGGCTGCGCCCTGACCGTCAAGAAATTCGGCGGCACCCGATATTATATCGGCCCCTCGGGAATTCCGGGCGATTACCTGTGCCGTTACGGCCGCTTCGGCCACGAGCTCTTCATCAAGCGCAAGCGCGTCGCGACTCCCGAGATCCGCCGCGGGAGCGAGATCCTCGCCGGCGATCTGTGCGAGGCCCAGAAGCTCGTCGTCTCCGGGCTCAGGCGAGTCGCCGAGAAGCACGGCGCCGGCAAGATCGGCGTCTTCGTCTCGCCGGAGCTCACGAGCGAGGAGCTCTACCTCGCGGCGAGAATCGCCCGCGAGGGCCTGAAAACGAACAATGTCGCCTCTCTCGCGATTCTCGGAACGGGTACCGAGGCGGGATCTCTCGACGAATCGCTCGGATTTACCGCCTCCACGGCCGATCGCACGGCCGTCGACGGCGCCGATCTCATCATCTGCAATAACACCTCGATGGAATCGGATCATCTGATCCTCGCCGTTCGGGTCATCGAGGCGGTGCGCGGCGGCGCGAAGCTCATCGTGAGCAACTCGACGCTCGACCCGACCGATCAGATTCTCTCGACGCTTGCTATGGACCCGATGCGCGGGCGCGCCGCGATCCTCTGGAACGGCGTCATTCAGGCGCTCCTCGACGAGGGATACGTCAAGCCCTCCGCCGTGAAGAAGATCGCGGGGGGCGCCCGTTTCCTGAAGGATCGCGACTTCACGATCGATGGGGTCGCCTCCCTCTCCGGAGTCGCCGCCGCGGATATCCGCAAGGCCGCCGGAATCGTGAAGGAAGCGCGCCGAATCGTCATCATCCACAGCCCCGATCGCGTCCAGGATCAGGCTCCCGGCGACATGGAAACGCTCGCCAATCTCGTCCTGCTGCTGCGCGCGGCGGGGGCGCGGGCCGATCTTCTTCTTCCCCGCATGAACGCGAACAGCGCCGCCATCGAGATCGCGGGAGCCGATCCGGCGTTCGGACCCGGCAGGGTGCCGAATCCGGAAGGAGCCGCCGGCGCGCGGAGCCGCGAAGAGCTGCGCGCGCTTCTCGCCTCGGGCGGGCTCAAGGGCGCCCTCATTATCGGCGAGGATCCGCTCGCATGGGGCGAGCCCGGTTCGTGGTTCCAGAACGTGGAATTTCTGGCGGCGATGGATTGGACGCTCACCGAGACGACCCGCTCGGCCGACGTCGTGCTTCCCGGCTCGACGTACCTCGAAACCGAGGGTACGAGGTGCAACTTCGAGGGCGCGCTCGTCGAGTACGCCCGCGCCGTCGAGCCGCCGGCCGGAGTGACGGGGCCCGAAGTGCTCCGCGGCCTGGCCCGCGAGTTCGGCCTCGAGACGCCCGAGAATACGACCGCGGAGCTCGAGGCGATCGTCAGGAAGAAGCTGGGGGATCTCACGCGCTACTACTGGAATACGGGCGAAGAGCGGGTCGTCTCCGGCTCGGCGCGCCTCGTTCCGACGGGCGCCGTCGCCCATACGGGCTCGATGCAGCCCCCGCTCACGCACAGCG
>JAPLKY010000346.1 GCA_026387805.1 Candidatus Krumholzibacteriia bacterium | reverse complement strand
ATCGCCTATCAGAGGCTCGCGTATCACAAGAAAGCGGCGTCGATCCTCCGGGATCTTGTGTCCGTCGCTCCGGGGAACGTCACCTACCGATACGCGCTCGGCGCCTCTCTCCTCGGCGCCGGCGATCTGGAAGGGGCCGAGAAGGCCTTTCTCGCCGTCCTCGCCGCCGAGCCGTCCAACCGGAAATCGCTTTTCTCGCTCGCCGTCGTTTTCGAAAAACGCGGCGCCGTCGAGCAGGCCAGGGAGACTTTTCGCCGGTACCTCTCCATCGATCCCAACGGAGAATGGGCCGATTCGGCCCGCGCGCACCTCAAGGGCCTCGAGCGCTCCGGAGGGGGAAAACGGTGATTCGACTGCGCGACGTCTCCTTCGCGTTTCCCGGCGCGGCTCCGCGCGATTTTCTCGATCGCCTGAGTCTCGATGTGCGCGACGGGGAATGGGTTGCCGTCGCGGGGGGGAACGGATCGGGGAAGACGACGCTCTGCCGCCTCATGGCGGGAATCTCGAGGCCGCGCGCGGGATCGGTCGAAGTGGACGGGGCGGATCCCGCATGCGGGCGCGCCTCGGCGGGGGGCGCTCCCGCGGTCGGCATCGCCTTTCAGAATCCCGACAGCCAGTTCGTGACGCCGAGCGTCGGGCGCGAGATTCTCTTCGGCATGGAGAATCTCGGGATCGATCCCGGCGAGATGTCGAAACGCCTCGCCGAAACGGCGCGCCTCTTTTCGGTCGAGAGTCGGCTCTCTCGAAATCCGCACGCGCTCTCCGGGGGAGAGAAGCAGCGGACGCTGCTCGCATGCCTCTGGGCGATGGGGCCGCGGCACCTCATCCTCGACGAGCCCTTTTCCTTTCTGGATGCCCCGGGGCGGCGCGCATTTCTCGACGCGCTCGGTTTCTCGTTCCGGCGCGAGGGAAAAGCGATCGTGTGGTCCACGATCGACGCGGGCGAGCTCGAGTTCGCCGATCGCGTCATATATATGGAGAAGGGAGGCGTGCGGTTCGACGGCGCACCGGCAGATCTGGCGGGCTCGATCCCCCGCGACGATCTTGAGCGCTCGCTCGTGCATCGGGCATCGGATACGAAATCCCCGTCCGCGGGATCGCGGTCCGCGAAGCCCGGTGGGGGAGTCCGTCCCGGAGATCCCGGCACGGCCGCGATCGTCGAGATGAGCGGCGCGCGTTTCTCGCCGGGAGAGGATGGATTCAACCTCGATATTTCCTCGCTCTCGATCCGTTCGGGCGAGCGCGTCGGCGTGTGCGGGCCTTCCGGGTCCGGCAAGACGACGCTGCTCCTCGGCTGCGCCGGGCTTCTCCCGCCCCGAAGCGGAGTCGTTTCGCTCTTCGGTCGACGCGTGGCATCGAGGCGCGATTTCCCTGCGGGGAGAGCGGCGTTTCTCTTTCAGAGCCCCGAGGAAGGATTCTTCGCTCCGACCGTCCGCGAGGAGGTCGGTCTCGCGCACCGCAGCCTCGTGGGGGGCGCGGGAGAGGCGGAGGCGGTCTCTCGCGCGCTGAACGCCGTGGGGCTCTCGCCAGAAGAGTTCCTCGGGAGAAATACCTTTCGTCTCTCCCAGGGGGAAAAAAGGCTCGTCGCCCTCGCCTCGGTGCTCGTGTTCGACGCGGAGCTTTTTATTCTCGACGAGCCGACGATCTTTCTCGACGGCTCGGCGCGCCGCCGGCTCCGCTCGGCGCTCGACCGGCTCTCGGCGCGGGGCGCCACGATCGTCGTCGCCTCGCACGACGAGGACTTCCTCGGCGAATGCGCCGACCGGATTGTCCATTTGCAAGCTTGCCAGCGTTGAAGAATTGGTGTATTCTCTCAGGCCTTCCGTCTTTCGCGCGATTTTCTCGGGCGATGACGGACGCTCGGGGGCGCGCGGCCACGGCGCCGCGCGGAACAAAGGGGTTTCCGGCGCATGCATGGAGGGAAGAACAATGAGAACTGGCGCGCGGATTGCATTTCTCGTTCTTTTGATCGCGGGGCTCGTATCCTTCATCTCGTGCTCAAAGGGTATTGAAATGCAATTCAAGGAATTCGTCGACGCCCACGTCGCAAAGCTCCAGCCGCTCGAGAAGGAGTCGAACCTCGCCTACTGGCAGGCGGCCATCTCCGGCAAGGAAGAGGATTACAAGAAATATTCCGAGGCGCAGCTCAAGATGGAGAAGCTCTACACGAACGCCGAGGAGTTCGCGTTCGTGAAGAAGGCGAAGGAGTCGCTCAAGCTCAAGGACCCGCAGCTTCAGCGCACGGCCGAGATCCTCTATCTCCGGTACCTCGGGAACCAGACCGATTCGCTTCTCCTCAAGCAGATGATCGACATCGCGGCCGCCGTGGAGAACCGTTTCACGGTGTACCGTCCCGTCATCGGCGGCAAGGAAATGACGACGAACGACGTCTACCGTATCCTCGGCGAGGAGAAGAACAGCGCCAAGCGCCGCGAGACGTGGGAGGCGAGCAAGGGGGTCGGGCCGATCGTGCTCGACAGCCTGCTCCAGCTCGTGAAGCTCCGCAACGAATCGGCGAAGAAGGTCGGATTCGACAACTTCTACACGATGTCGCTCACGCTCGCCGAGCAGAACGAGGATGAGCTCGTGAAGCTCTTCGCCGAGCTCGACGAGATGACCCGAGAGCCGTTCCTCGCGATGAAGAGCGGGCTCGACGCGAACCTCGCGAAAAGCTACAAGATCAAGATAGACGATCTTCGCCCGTGGCATTACCACGACCCGTATTTCCAGGAGCTTCCGCAGGTCGGCGAGATCGACCTCGATAAGTACTACAAGGGAAAGGATCCGGTCGAGATCGCGAAGGTCTTCTACGCGGGGATCGATATGCCCGCCGACGACATTCTCGCGCGGAGCGATCTCTACGAGAAGACGGGCAAGAATCCCCACGCCTTCTGCACCGACATCGACCGCGGGGGGGACATCCGGATTCTCGCGAACATGAAGGACAACGGCTACTGGATGGAGACGATCCTCCACGAGCTCGGGCACGGCGTATACGACAAGAACCTCGACATGAATCTCCCGTTTCTTCTGAGAACGTATCCGCACCTCTGCGTAACGGAGGCTTCGGCCGAGTACTTCGGGCGCCTCTCGCACGATCCCGCGTGGATGAAGGCGGCACTCGGCCTCGACGACAAGGATCTCGAAAAGGTCGCCCCCGTCCTCACGGAATCGCTTCGCATGAAGCAGCTCATCTTCGCGCGCTGGTGTCAGGTGATGTTCCACTTCGAGCGGGCGCTCTACAAGGATCCCGACCAGGATCTCAACAAGCTCTGGTGGGATCTCGTCGAGCGGTACCAGTTCGTGAAGCGTCCCGAGGGGCGGAACGCCCCCGACTGGGCGACGAAGATACACATCGTCATGAGCCCGGTGTACTATCATAACTACCTGCTCGGAGAGCTCATCGCCTCCCAGCTGCAGCACCATATCACCGCGCAAGTGCTCGGCGGCGCGGCGGGAATCTACGGCAACCCCGCGGTCGGCGCGTATCTCAAGGAGTCGCTGTACGCGAAGGGTGACGTCATGCCGTGGAACAAGCTCGTCGAAGCCGCGACCGGCGAGCCGCTCACGGCGCGCTACTTCGCCGAGCAGTTCGTAAAGGCCGCCGATTGATCTGGCTCGTGCCGGCGGCGCTCTGTTCGATCGCCATCGCCCTCATCCTCAAGGTGAACGAGGGGAGGGGCGGGAGCCGCATTCTGATCGCCGGGGCGAACTATCTGGTCGCCTCGGCGATCTCTTTTCTCATGCTCGGCG
>JAPLKY010000080.1 GCA_026387805.1 Candidatus Krumholzibacteriia bacterium | reverse complement strand
TCTACTCGCTGCTCGACGGGCTCGGGATGGGGCTCGGATTCACGCTTTCGATCGTCGTGATCAGCATGATCCGCGAGCTCATCGGGAACGGCACGATGTTCGGCGTACAGATCATGGGGCAGTCGTATGTGCCGTTTCTCCTGATCATCCTCGCGCCCGGCGCGTTCATTCTGCTCGGCTCGATGCTCGGGGCGATGAACCGCCTCGAGATCTACATGGCGAAGAAGGCGGGGCGCACACCCACCTTCCGCAAGGAGCACGACTGCGCGAGCTGCGAAGTTTTCCGCGGCTGGTTTGGCCACGGCGAGAAGGGCCCTGAAGCGGCCGACTGACGGCCGGGAGCCGCGCGACCGGCGCCGTCCGCTAGAAGCGGACGAGGTGTCCGAGCGAAAAGACGAACGCTACGCCCGCGACGTGCAGGATCCACCATCCGACCCGGCCTCTCATAAAATGTTTCACGGCGTTACCTCCAGAGAAAATGCCCGAGGGTGAAGATCACGCTCAGGTAGATGAAGTGTTTCGTCCACCAGAACGGCGTGAAAAGCCTTCCCATGCCGTTCGGATGGTAATGGTAGAGGATGATCTGCCCGAGCGGGAGCTTCGGGAGGAGAAGCAGAATGCTCGAGAGCATCGTCCCGAACAGAATGCCCTGCGGCGTGACGGGGGACGGTGGATGGACGAGGCTCAGCGAGGCCATCGTGATCGCGCCGATGACGACGCTCATGCCGTTGAGCAGATATCCGACGACGAACGTGCGCCGGTAATTGAGGAGAAGCGGCGCCGCGACGATGCCGAGAAGCCCCGCGACATAGGGCAGAAGGAAGGCCGGGTTCGACGGATTCGCCGGATCGAACGACACCGGATGGGTCCTCACGTGGAGGAGCCATCCGCCGAGCGACAGAAGGAAGATCGCGAGAATGGGGAGCCGGAGCTCTTTTCTGATCATGTCGCACCGCCTTTCCTGAACGGGAGTCCCGTTCGGCTCATTGCTTCCGCGCGCTGTCCGCGGCGGAGGGAGCCGTCCTCGAGCCGCGCGGGGACCGGGAAATGAAACGTATCCAGGATTCGATCCTCTCGATCTCGTCGGTCAAGGGAGCAGGCGTATCGATCGGCATCAGGGATCCTTTGATCCCCTTGTCGCCGCGGATCTTCATGAGAAGATAGCTTCTCCCGGGCGCGCGCGTGTCGACGAGCATGAGGGAATTGACCTGACGGCTCGGCACGTCCTTCACCGCTTCGACGAGTCCGGCCGGCTCGAGGTTCAGTCCCATCTTCGGGTGCTTTCCGCCGTGGCATCCGGCGCAGCGCTTCTTGATGAGGGAGACCGTTCCTGCCTGGAAGGCGTTCACGACGGAGTCGATGGGGGGAGCCTTGAGCACGGAGTCGACGGGAACGGCCGTCCCCTTCGGCGCCGTTTGCCGGGCCGTTATCGGGAAGCAGAAGCCGAGGGAAGCGAGAAGAAAACAGAGCAGCAGTTCGAAGCGCCGGAGCGGCGAGCATCCATGTGCCATTGCGGTTACCTCCCCGCGGTCCGAGGATCGTCTTGTCATCTCGCCTTCTTGAGGTTCAATCGTCGCTCGATATCTCCGACCGGGCGGTAAACGATCCCGTCAGTGTCCGCCAGGGCGAAAAGGGCCGCGACGCCCGCGAGCCGTTTCACGACCTCCCGCGCATCGTCGGGCCCGAGGACGAATAGCCCGGTCGAGAGCGCGTCCGAGGCGAGTCCCGTGGGCGCGACGACCGTGACGCTCAGAACGCTCGAGATGGGCCTTCCCGCTCTCGGATCTATGACGTGGCCGTAGCGTCTTCCCTCGATCTCGACGAAGTTCTCGTAGTTTCCCGACGTCGCGACCGCCTCGTCGCGGAGGGTGAGCGTTCCCACCGTCTCGAGGCCCCCCTTCGGGTCGCGGATGCCGATGCTCCAGCCCTTCTCCCCGGGAGGCGCGCCCATCGCGTAGATATTGCCTCCGATGTTGACGAGGGCGCTCCGGACGCCGAGCCCCGCGAGAGCGGCCGCGCAGCGGTCGACGGCGTATCCCTTCGCGATGCCGGCAAGATCGATCTGCATGCCCGGGGGGAGCGTGATCGTCGATCTCGACGGATCGAGCACGATCTTTCCGAATCCGACAAGCGACATGGCGCGCTCGATCTCGGAGTCGGACGGGAGCTTTGCTTCCCCTCCCTGAAAACCCCACAGGCGCACGAGCGGGCGGACCGTCACGTCGAAAGCGCCCGAGGTCGCCTTCGAATAGAAGAGGGAGCTGTCGATGAGGGAGCAGAGCTCGCTCGACACCGTGAAAGGCGCTCCGTTCGATCCCGTATTGAGACGCGATATCTCGCTCGCGGGCCGCCAGGTGCTCATGACGCTTTCGATGCGGTACATCTCGCGGAATGCCGCCTGCGCGGCGCGCTCGGCGTCGCGGTCGCTCATGCCGGCGATCGTCACCCACGCCTTCGTTCCCATGACGAAGGTCTCCTTCGTATACGGCGCGCGCGAGGCGCATGCGGCGGAGAGAATCAGGATCGTCGCGAGCGCCAGCGGCGGGATTCCCGCGAATGGACGCCGGCCGGGGAACGGATGGATCTCCGTGCACGAGCGGATCATGAAGTTCCGGGCTTTCCGAGAAGCTTGAACATCCTTCTCTTGTATTCCTCGACTCCGGGCTGATCGAACGGATTGACGCCGAGAAGGCGGGCGGAGATCGATATCGCGATTTCGAAAAAAATAAAGAGCTCCCCCGCGGAACCGGGGGTGATCGATTCCGTTTCGATCGTGAGAACGGGAATTCCTCCCGCCGCGTGGGCCTCGCGCGTGCCGATCAAGGCCGTGCGGTTGATCGCGCTCAGTCGACGTCCCGCGAGATAGTTCAGGCCGTCTTCGTCGTCCGCGTCGGCGGGTATCGTGACGTCCGCGCGCGGTTCCGCCGCGGAAAGGAAGGTCTCGAGAATGCTCCGCGGCCCTTCCTGCAGATACTGCCCGAGCGAATGGAGGTCGGTGCTCATGACGGTCGAGGCGGGAAAGAGACCCCGGCCGTTCTTTCCCTCCGATTCGCCGGCGAGCTGCTTCCACCATTCGCAGAGCGAGGCGAGCTCGGGGTGAAAGGTGGAGAGAACCTCGATCGCGATTCCCTCGCTCGGAAGGAGATGCCTGAGCGCGGCGTAGCGAACCGCGTCATTGGCCGCGTCGTCTCTCGTGAACCGGCCGAGCGCCGCCGCCGCGCCGTCGAGCATCTCGCGCACGGGGATCCCCGCGACGGCGCAGGGAAAGAGACCGACGGGGGAGAGCACGCTGAATCGTCCGCCGACGCCCGCGGGAATCGCGAAATCGGCATACGATTCCTTCGCCGCCATCCGACGCAGCGCCCCCGATTCGCGGTCCGTCACGGCGACGATTCGCGCGCGGGCGCCCTTCTCGCCGAACCGGTCGAGAAGCTCGTTCCGCAGGATGCGGAAGGCGATCGCCGGCTCGAGCGTCGTTCCCGATTTCGAGATGACGCAGACCGCGAATCGCTTGCCCTCGAGGGCCGCAAAGAGGCGTTCGTGGTATTCGGGCGAGAGGTTGACGCCCGCGAAGAGAACGGGGAAGGGCGCTTCCCGGGGGAGCGCCTCGATCGCGGCGCGGGCGCCGAGGTACGAGCCGCCGATTCCGACGACGACGAGACAGTCGTTCTCGTCCTGTATCCGTTTCGCCCGGTCCGCTATCCGCTCGATCTCGCCGCGCGGCGCGATCGGCAGATCGAGCCAACCGAGCATGTCGGCGCCCCGGCCTTCCCGGCGAACGACGGAGCGCAGCTCGTCGAGCGCGCAGGGAAGCGCGGCGGAGAGCGCATGCTCCGCGACGTGCGCGTGCGTGAGGGAGAAATCGAGCTTGAGCATGAGCGTCACTTTCCCGCGGCGATCTTGTGTTCCGCGAGCCGGATCGTCTCCTCCGTGTGAGGGACGGTATCGGCGCGGAGCCGCTTCGCTTCGTCGAGCGTCTCGCTCCGGAAACGCTCGTCCGCGATGCCGGGGAGGTTGATGATCACGTTGAGGAATGCCCCTTCGGCGGCGGTCCGCGCCGCGAGCGCCGCGACCCCCCCGTCGCTGATCGAGTTTCTGTTCCCGTGCTCGACGACGATCCGCGCGAGCTTCGCCGCCTCAAGCGATCCTTCGAGAACGCCGAGGGGCACGAGCGTAGCCTCTCTCGTCGCCGTTTGAATCGCGGACTCGCGGGATTTCTTCTCCTCCGCGGTGCCCTTCGGAAGGCGCATAGCCTCCATGACCCGGTTGAAGGCGTCCGTGTCGCGGTCGACGTCCGCGAGAAACGCGGCCTTGAGCTCCTGCGCCCTGACGCCGACTCTCTCCATTTCGTCGAAGGCGCTTTCGTACCCCTTTTTCCCGTGCGTCAGCGCGGCCACCATCGAGGAGAGCGCGCCGCTCAGAGCCCCGCAGAGCGCGGCGACGCTCCCGCCTCCCGGCGCCGGAGAATCGGTCGAGAGAACGTCCGCGAACGCGTCGACCTTCATCCCGACGAGGGGGCCCTCCGTTCTGAACTGGTATTCGATGATCTTCTTCGCGGGCTCGAACGGGTAGAGGTCGCCCATTCCCATGGAGAGCGCCGCGATGTGGATGAGCTCCGATTCGGGGACTCCCGTCGTCTTCTTCTGTTTCGAAAGGTAGTGGCGGCCCGCCTGCAGCATCGCTTCGAGCGGGACGAGGCCGACGAGCTCGCTCCCCGTGACGCGGGCGCCGTGGCTCTCGGCGAGCTTCACGCATTCGTCGAAGACGAGATGCGGCGGCGTGATCCGGTAATTGACGAGATTCATCGAGATCTGCGCGCGGCCGAAATTCTCCATGTACCAGCCGACCGCCTTGCACGCCTGGAATTTTCCCGGCGCGAAGATCGTCTCGCCGTTTCCGTCTTTCACGATCGCGCCCGACGCGTCGCGCTTCGCGCGTCCCTTCTCTCGTATATCGAAGGCGATCTCGCGCGCGATCCGGACGTCGCGCGTGTTGAGGTTGACGTTGAACGCGATGAGGAACTCGCGGGCGCCGATGACCGTGGCGCCGCTCTTCGGATTGAACGTCGCGGGGCCGAAGTCCGGCTTCCACGCGGGATCCTTGATCTTCTCGGCGAGCCCCTCGTACTCGCCCTGGCGGACGTTCGCGAGGTTCCGCCGTTCGGGGCTCGCCGCCGCCTCCTCGTAGAGGTACACGGGGATGGCGAGCTCCGCGGCGACGCGCGCTCCGAGCGCGCGGGCGAGCGCCGCGCAATCGGCCATCGTAACCCCCGAAACCGGCACGAACGGGCAAACGTCGGTCGCTCCGAGACGCGCGTGGGCGCCGGCGTGCGTCCGCATGTCGATGACCTCCGCGGCTTTCGCGATCGCCTTGAAAGCCGCTTCGAGAGCCGCCTCGGGAGTTCCGATGAAGGTCACGACGGTCCGGTTCGTATCCTTGCCTGGATCGACGTCCAGGAGCTTCACCCCGTCGGTCGCGCGAATCTCGTTCGCTATCTGTTCGATTTTACCCGCGTCGCGTCCCTCGCTGAAATTGGGAACGCATTCCACCAGTTTCATTCGATGCACCGCCTTGCCCGTTCGAAGCCTCGTTCTTGCAATATCGGCCGCGTATGTGTTACGTTGACGCCCGCCGGCCCGGTCCGGAGATGCCGGATGCTCCGGCGCGTGCCTCGAAGGATACTCATATCGCCCGGGACGGTCAAGGGGGAGCTTGCGCGCGGGCGCAAGGTGATTCACATGATCTTTCACGCGAGCGTTCTGCTCGACCAGCTCGAAGAGAAGCTCGATTCGATCGCCCGTGCCGGATTTCATCCCGAAGTGCGGATGACCGACGTCGAGCATCTCATGCGTATTCCGGACGCGGACGTCGCGCGGATGCGCGCGCTCATCGAGAGCCGGCACCTCTCGACCTTCACCCACGGTCCCTTTCTCGGGCTCGACGTCGCGAGTCTCAACGGCCATATCGCGCGGTACAGCGCCGAGTGCATCGAACGCGGCTGCGAGGTGACCGCGGGACTCGGCGGCTCGACGATGGTCGTTCATACGAACTATTCTCCTTTCTACTCGCGCGAAGGGCTCCGGGAGTGGCTCGGCAACTGGAGCGAGCGCATGGGGGGCATTCTCGAGAAGGCCGGGAGGCTCGGCGTGCGCGTGGCCCTCGAGAACGCGTGGGAGGAGCGCCCCGAGGCGCTCGCGCGCCTCGTCGACATCCTGCCGCCGGGCGCGGCGATGGTGTGCCTCGATACAGGGCATATCAACGCGTTCTCCCATCGCCCGGTGCGGCGATGGTGGGACGTTCTCTGCGACAGGGTCGTCGCGCTCCATCTGCACGACAACGACGGGTCCTCGGACGATCATCTTCCGCCGGGACGGGGCATCTTCGATTTCCCCGCGCTCGCGAAGATACTGCGCGGCCGCGCCTCTCAGCCGCTCATGACCTTCGAGGTCGACGTCGCCGGAGCGATCGAAGGCAGGTTGTATCTCGAAGCGCTTCTTTCGGAGAAAACGTAATGTCCGCCGGCGAGGAGTCATGATGGAAACGCTTCGTCTTCTCCATACGTCGGACGTGCACATCGGCGCTCCGTTCCTGTTCCTCGGGATGAAGGGGAGCGAGCAGCGCCTCGCCCTGCGCGAGGCGCTTGCCGAAATCGCCCGCATCGCGCGGGACGAGAAATACGACCTTCTCCTCGTCGCGGGGGATCTCTTCGATTCGACGTTCGGCGCAAGCGACGCCGACGTTTCGCACGTCATCGGATGCCTCCGCGACGCGGCGGCATCGTGCCGCGTCGTCATTCTGCCGGGGGGCCACGATCACTACGTGCCCGGGTCGGTGTTCGAGCGCGAGATGAAACGATTCGAATCGAACGGGAACGTCCGCGTTTTCACGCCGGGAAACGAGGTGATCGATTTCCCGGATCTCTCGCTCGCCGTGCACGGGAGAGCCCTCTCCTCGAATGTCCCGTCGGAGAGCGTTTTCAGAGGTCTCACCCCGGTCGCCGGCCGCCGATGGAACGTCTGCGTCGCGCATTGCTCGGTCGAGGGATTCTCCGCCGGCCTCGACGCGAAGGAGGCGCCCGCGCGGCTCGACGACATTGCCGCCGGATTCGATTACGTCGCTCTCGGGCACTGGCATTCGTTCAAGGTCCTGAGGGAAGAGACGCCGCCGGTTCTCTACAGCGGCTCTCCGGAGATCGTCGCGAGGGATCAGCAGGGAGCGGGCTTCGCCGTTTCGGTCACGCTCGCGGGCCGCGCTGCGTCGTTCGAGCGAAGGCGAATCGGCAAGCGGCGCGTCGAAAGGCGCATCATCGATTGCACCGGCCTCCAAACGACGGATGAATTCGCCGCGAGGGTTCTGCGCGAGGTTCCTCCCGACCGCGATCGATCGAAAGCGCCGAGGGGGAGACGAAGGAGCTTTACGAGGAGGCGCTCCAGATCGGGTACCAGCTGTTCAAAGGCAGAGATCTGATCGGCTGACGACGGCCCGCGGGAGCGCCGGCCTGGAGGGAGGGAATCGTACGTGTGGGTCGAGCGTGTCGCTCTCGAGAATTTCCTTGCCTTCAAGAAGGCTTCGGTCGAGTTCGCGCCCGGCCTCAACGTCGTTCTCTCCCCGAACGAAGGAGGCAAGTCGAGCCTGTTTCGCGGCATTGCGGCCGGTTTCTACTCGAGCGCGGCATCGCAGAAGGGTGAAATCCTCGCCCTCGCGCGATGGGGGAGCGCCGAACGCTTCAGGATCGAGATCGAGTTCCGGCTCGGGCAGGTTTCGTACCTCCTCGTCCGCGATTTCGCCTCGAGGGAGCAGACGATTACCCGCGCCGGGGAAACCAAGCCGTTCGCGAAGGGGAAGGCCGTCGAGGAGTTCCTCGGAGGTCATCTTCCCCTCTCCGACGAAAATCTCTTCCTTCGCGTATGCGGCGTGCGCCATGAGGAGCTTGCCAAGATCTGCGACGGCGCCTCGGGCGTGGGCGAGGCAATCGAGGAGATCCTCGGGGGAGGGTGGGGTAGCGCCACGCCGGCCGGCGTTCAGAAGACCGTCGAGGACAAGAAGAAAGAGCTGCTCAAGGGGAGGGACCGGCCGGTCAACGAGGCGAACCGCGGTTCCCTGAAACGTTTCATGGACGAGGTCGAACGGCTCGAGAGCGACGCGGCGAGAGCCTCGGCCCTCTCGAACGCCCGAGCAGGATTCCTCAAGACGATCTCGGACATCGATTCGAAAGCGCGGCTTCTCGATGCCGATCTCGACCTCCTGCGCAGGAAGAAGGAGAAATCATCCGCGTATCGGGACCTCGGGAAGAATGAAAAAGCGGCGCGCGAGAAAGCGGACGGGCTGAGAAAGCGAAAAGACCGCGTCGCGGAGCTGTCGGCGAAGAAGCAGGATCTCGCCGCGGAAGGATCGCGCTTTCCCGACGAGCTCGCGCGGGGAACGCCGGCGTTTCTCGATGAAACGAGAGTCGATCTCGAACGGGAATCGTCTCTCGAAAAGGAGCGCGCCGCGGCCGGATCGCGGGAGAGAAAGAACGCTTTACCCTGGCGGCTGCTTCTCGCCTCGGCCCTTATCCTCACGGGCGCGGTCGGCATCGTGATCGGCAAGCCGCTCATGGCCCTGTTCCTCGTCGCCGGCGCCGGGCTCATCGCATGGCATTTGGCGCGCAGACCGGGCCGCGGGAAGGCCGGCGCTCCAGCGGGCCTCGAGGGCGAGCTCGATCGGCTCGCGAAGAAACGGGCCGTGCTGCTGGGGGGCCGCTCTCTCGATGAGTCGAAGGCGCTTCTCGCGGAATGCGCCGCGTGGAGGGAGCGCACGCGCGACGTCGAATCGAGGATCGAGGAGGCCGTCGGTGGACGCGGCGTCGATCCGCTCGAGTGTCTCGGAGCTCTCGACCGCGCGTACGGCGACGCCGCTCTCGAGCTGCGCGCGCTCGAGGAATCGCGCGCGAAGATCGAAGCGTTCAAAACCGACGGGGACGGGATGCTGCGACTCGATCGCGACATCGGCGCGCGGGAGGAGGAGGGAAAGCGTCTCGCGGCGGCCCGCGCTCTCGCCGATCGCGGGCTCGCCGCCCTCGAACGCTTGGACGAGATCGATATCGCCGAGCGTCTCGCGTGCGCCAAGGAGGGGCTGGAACGCGCCGGGAGGAGGGAGCGCGTCCTGGAGGCGATTCTCGAGACGCTTGCCGAGGCGCGGCGGGAGATCGCCGGCTTTCTCGCCGAGCGGCTTCCTCCGCTCGCGGCGGCGTACGTGTCGCGGATCACCGGCGGCCGCTACGAGACGCTGTTCATCGATCCCCTCACCCTTCGAGTCGAGACCGTTCCCGCCCGGGGGGACGGGGATTCGTCCGGCGGCGCCTCATCGGCGCCGGAGCGCATAGAGCCCGACTCGGTCAGCCAGGGCACGCGCGACCAGATTCACCTCGCCCTCCGGCTCGCCCTCGTCGAGCTCATGAGCCGCGGCGAGCCGCAGCCGATCTTTCTCGACGACCCCTTTGTCCACTTCGACCCCGCGCGGCGCGAGCGGGCTCTCGACCTCGTGCGCGAATTCTCGGCGAGGCACCAGGTCGTCATATTCACCTGCGATCCCCGCTATCGCGAAGCGGGAGGGCGTCTCATCGAGCTCCCCTCCCGGGCTTGAATTCTCTTGTCAAACCGCGTGTGCTTTCTTACAGTTGCGAAATCAATCGGCACATAGAGCTTCGGGACGCTTTCCGGGCCGGGAGGACGGTATGAAAGAGATCGAAATAGGCGTCGTCCAGGATTACTTCGCGAAGATCGGCGTCGCGGCTCTCGGGATCACCGCCCACGGGATCAAGATCGGCGACGAAATTCACTTCAAGGGGCACACCACCGATTTCAGCCAGAAGATCGATTCGCTTCAGATCGAGCATGCGCAGGTGAGCGAGGCAGGCGCGGGGGCTTCG
>JAPLKY010000148.1 GCA_026387805.1 Candidatus Krumholzibacteriia bacterium | reverse complement strand
AGGTCGCGAAGGTCATCGGCCGATTCGCGCTCATTCAGTCGGTCGATTCCTTCCGGCTCGCCGAGCACCTGAGCCGCGCGGGGGCGACGGCCGGTATCACCACCGATATTCTCCTCGAGGTGAACACGAGCGGCGAGGAATCGAAATTCGGCCTGCCGCCCGATGAGATTCTGGGCGCGTGCGAGCTCATGGCGAAGCTCTCGAATCTCCGCATACGCGGTCTCATGACCGTGGGGCCGCTCGTGAGCGACGCGAGAGCCGTGGGCGCCGCGTTCGCGAGGCTCCGGCGCATCAAGGAGGGGATCGACGTCGCCCGCATCGAGAACGTCTCGATGACGCATCTCTCGATGGGCATGACCGATGACTTCGAGATCGCGATCGCCGAAGGCTCAACGATGATCCGTCTCGGGCGCATTCTCTTCGGCGAGCGGACGGCCGGCTGATAAAAAAACAGGCACCGCGACTGAGCGGTCGCCCACCGCGCCGGGGCGGTCGGCCCCCGCGCGACCGCCGCACTCGAATATAATGTATTGAAAAGGCGTGAATTATGGGCTACGTTGTCACTGATGGAATTGGTCTTATAATTGCTTCTCTCAACACGGCGACATTCATTACGCTCGTTTACGTATACCTGAAGGCGGTTGAGACACGAAGCCGGCTGCTCCATGCACTCGACAAGATTTATGGGCCGCTCCTCGCTCCCTTGAGAAGGATCCTGCCCGCGTGGAGGCTCGACGTTGCGTCACTGATACTCGCCGCCGTTATGCAAGCCGCGGTGTTCGGCATTAAACGATACCGGCTCTAGCCGGGCTCAGGAGGCAGCACGATGAGAGTTACGCCGCTCGATATCAGGAAGCAGGAGTTCAAGAAGGTCATGCGCGGTCTCGATTCCGAAGAGGTGTACGCGTTTCTCAACACGATCGCCGACGAATACGAGGCCGTTCTCTCCGACAACAAGAGTCTGCGCGAGCGTCTCGTCGCTCTTGAGGAGCGCCTCAATGAGTTCAAGGCGATCGAGACGAACCTGCGTAACACGCTCCTCACCGCGGAGAAGCTCACGCATGAGGCGAAGGAGAACGCGCGCCGCGAGGCGAGCCTCATGATCCGGGAGGCCGAGATGGAGGCCGAAAAGGCCTCCGAAACGATTCGCGCCCACACGAGCCAGCTTCGCCGCGAGATACTCGAGCTCAAGAAGAACAAGGACGGCTATATCGGGCGTCTCAAATCGCTCCTCGACACCCACAAGAAGATGCTCGACGGTTTCCAGGAGGATTTTGCGGGCGTGGACCAGGCGATCGAGAAGATCGGCCAGCAGGTGGAAGAGGACGTGCGGAAGCCGGCCGCGCCTCCGCGCATGAGCCGCGACAAGATCACCGAAGAGTTCGGCCATGAGCCGAAGGACAAGGTTACGTGGGGAGACGAGCCGCGCAGGCGCGAGGATGAGCCGCGGCCGCAGATGCCGAGGCCCGGATTCGAAACGCGCGAGAATCCCAATCAAAAGGCGAAGCCGCCCGAGGACACGAACGTCTTCGCCGCGCCGGGACCGAAGCCGTCCCAGCAGCTGAACATCGAGCCGCTTGGCGCGACGATTTCCGAGGTCAGTACCGAGCCCGGCCATCAGGGACAGGCAGCGCCGCCCCGGCAGGCTCAGACTGCTCCGCATGAGCAGGCGCAGGCCGCCCCGCCCCAGCAGGCGCAGAGCGCGGCTCCGAGAGCCCAGGATGACTGGAGGCAGTACGAGGTTCGCAAGCAGCCGACCGACTGGAAGAACTACGAGATCCCGGGGCAGCACCCGCAGGAATTTCAGCAGCCGCCCCAGCAGCAGCCGCCCCAGCAGCAACCGCCCCAGCAGCAACCGGCCCATCAGCCCGCGCCGCCGCCCCGCATGGACGACGCGGATTTCGAGAGCGCCCTCTCGAGTCTGAAGGAAGTCACCGGCGCGGCGGAAGGGGCGCCGCAGCGCAGGGAGACGGCGCAGATGCCGTCCCAGGCGCCCGCACAGGCCCAGGAACCCGTGCGCCAGCAAGAGTCCGCGCCCCAGCCGGCGAATGCCAACATGAATTCGGAATCGACATGGTCGATGGAAGATCTCAGAAAGAACCTGACCAACCTTGCGAAGGATGAAGGAAATCAAGGATAGCGACGAAGGGCGGATCCGGTTCCGCGTCAGAGTTCAACCCGCAGCCCCTCGAGACGAGCTCCTCGGCTGGAACGTAGCCGGGGAGCTTCGTATTAAAGTGGCCGCCCCGCCGCATGAGGGGGAGGCGAACAAGGAGCTCGTGAGATTTCTCGCGAAGCGCTTCGCGGTCGCCAGGCGCGAGATCGTCGTAGAGTCGGGCGAGAAATCGAGGAGCAAGATCGTTTCCGCGCCCGCCTCGATCGCAGCCGAGCTCAGAGCGCTTCCCGATATCGGCTAGACTGTTGATGTGTTTCAGCTCCGAGAGGACCCGGGCGCCGCGACGCGCGCCATCCCCGATGAAATCTACTTGAAGAGATTCTTGATCTTTCCCCACGACTGCTTTTCTGTTGCGACGGGGGGCACAGCTCGAAGAACGAAGCTTCGCAGCGGGCTTCCATTCTGCCGCGTGATCGTGAGGGTGCTCAGCGTTCCCGCGGGCACGTCCCCGGGAAGCTCGGCGAATATATGCATGGTTTCGATGTGCCATATGCAGGTGAAACAGCCGGTCCACCAAATGCCGTTCGGAGTGAAATCGTTCACCCAGCCTTGCTCATCGGCGATCGATACATAGAAGCCGAAGTAGTACGCGCCGTCCAATTCCCACTGAATCTTGACGTCCGTCTGGCTCCCGATGAAGACGTCCATGGTGTCGGGATGATACCAGAAGAGCGACGTCGTATAGCAGTCGGGGTACAAGCCCGTCGTCCAATAGTCGGACAGGGGGACGGTTTCGTCGTTCGAGCGTTCGAGCCATGCGTCCCGTATCCCGAAGCCGTAGTTCCCCATGTACTTCGGCGGGTCCTGACCATCGTGCCAGAGCACGAGAGCCAGCGCCTTGAAATGCCCTGATAGGAAGGCCGGAAACGAGATCGTTATTCCATCTCTTATATCTCCGCTCTCGATGACGACGCCGGGGCACGGGATGACTGCTTGTATGGAATCACAGCACGGGTAGTCCGCCTCCAGCCGAAAATGGGCGCGCGAGACGCCGACGGGATCGTTCGCCCGAATGAAGACGAACATCGTGTCGAGGCTCGGACAGACCCAATAGCCGTTGTCGCAGGAGATATAGCATTCTTCGGCATGTTCCGCGCAGTAGATCCATTGGCGATCGCCGGGATATACATAGTCCGCGGCGGGCACCGGGCCCGGGAGCGCGACGATGGCAGCACAAAGCGACAGCATTATGACTCGCATGGCGGTTCCTCCTGCAGGGCAGTCGGCGTTTCATGTTATGGAGATTCTGCAAAGATTATATGCCGATTCTTCGGAGAAAGCTACTGCTTCACGACCGAGCTCCCGAGCGCCGCGACTCGCGCCTTCGCGTCGATGAGCTCGGGGAGCCCGGGGTCGGCGTCCCGCCAGTATTGCAGGAATATTCGGTAATGATCGAGTGCCTCGGTGGGCTTGCCACTCTTCTCGAGGAGCTTCGCGAGACGGTACTCGTAGCGGGGATTCTTCAACCGCCTGTCTTTGCTTACGGGGTCGAACGTGAGGAGTCTCCTGTACTCGCCGATCGCCCGATTGAGGTCGCCTTTTACCGCATACGCCCTCGCGAGAACATCTTGCATGAAAGGCACATTCATGTAGAACAGCTCCGGGCTGACGGACGGCACGCGCAGCTTGAAATCGCTCGTTATGCGTCGAATGGCGTCATCCGGTCGTCCCTCCGCAAGAAGGAGCTCCGCCTTGAGAAGGGCGAGCCAGTTTGCCGCGCGGAGGCCGTCGACCTGAGAAACAGCGCGCACGGCGGAAAGCAGTGCTTCGAGTCTCTTCGCCGCCTCGCGTGCCGACCCCGTGTCGCCCGCCGCCACATCGAGAAGCCCCAGGTGACATTCCCGATACGCGGCCGCATAGGGAGACGATGCAAAGTCGACCCCGGGAACGATATACCGTTCCTGAAAGAGCTCGCGTGCTTCGCCGAGTCGTCCCCATTCAAAAAGCATATCCCCCTCGACCTGCCTTGCGACCCCCATCATGCCGGCATTACCGGTCGAATCGGCTATCGCGAACGCCCGCCGAACGTCCCGCACGCTCTGGTCGAATCCCCCGAGACACGAACGAAAAGTCGCTTTCCAGATATAATCGACCACGAGCTGTCCGGATAGCGTCTCCAGCTGCATGTACCGTTCGATCCACGAGGCCGCCTCGCGATAATCCCCTCGCATGCCGTATAGGTAGGCGAGCATCATGGCCGAGCTCATCATCGGTTTCAGCGCGAACGCCTTTCCGTACATCAGGGCCGCTTCGTCGAGCTTCCCCATTCCAAAGTACGTTTCCCCCATGGAATCGTAGGGATTCGCGTCGCCGGGAAAGAGAGCGCTGTATCGCTGGAAGACCTCGAGCGCCTTCTCGTAGTTCGCCATGGCAAGATGGCCGTACGCGAGGTCATTGAGGGCTCTTCCGAACGTCGGATCGAGCTCGATGGCGCGTTCCTGGCACGCGATGCCCTCGCGGTTCATGCCCTTCATGCGGTAGAGATCGCCCAGGAAATTCCACGCATACTTCTCGCGCGGATATTTCTCGAGGAGCTTCCGGTATATTCGTATCCCCTCATCTCTATTGTTCTCGACCGATACGGCGTATTCGGCGTTGATATAGAAACGCTCGCGCTCCGTAGCCTTGGTGGCATGACGCAGCGCCTCCCGATACGATCGCGCGGCCTCGGCTCTGTTGAAGGCGGCGGAATGGGCCTTTCCGAGGAAGAGGTAGGCGACGGCGAACGTCGAATCGATCTCGAGGGCCTTTGTGAAGTCCCGGACCGCCTCATCGTAGTAGAGCCTCTCGAGTGCGTCCCTTCCCTTGAGGAAATACGTGTAGGCGTCGACCGAGGATGTGGTCACGTCGATGACGGAACGCTGTGTCTCCTCGATCTTCCGCTCGGAGAGGCCGACGCCGCGGGAGATCTGCCGGCTCAATCTATCCACTTGCTCAGGAATGCTCTCGAGCCCCCGGCCGTCGGCCTTCGCGACCGCGAGGCTCCCCTTCGATCCGACGTCGAGCACCTTGATGTCGGTTACGAACCTGTCGCCGAGCTTGGTGAAGCTCCCGATGACGATGGCGTCGATCTTCTCGCGGCGGCAGATCTCGAAGCCGAGGTCCGCGTCGATATCCTCGACGCCCCGCTTTCCCGCCTGCTTGGCGAGATCGCGCAGCCGCTCCCAGGTGACGACCTGGAGGTACTTCGATTGCTCGAGGCTCGTGATGAGGAGGTTCGGAATCACCTTCTTGAGGTTGTCGTACTGCGGGTCGCCTGTCTGGTTCTCGAAGGTGATCACGGCGACGGGGTGGCGGCCCGTGGCGATGGCGCCGCCGAAAAGCACGGGCCTGAGAAGGAAGAATGCGATGACCGCCGCGGCGGTGATGCATGCGGGAATGAATATCTTCGCGAGGCGCTTCTTCGCGGGCTTTTCCCCCGGTGCCGGCGCAGGGATCGATGTTGCGCCCGCCGTTCCGGCCCTCGATGTGGTTCCTGCCTCGAGGCTCTTCTTCAAGGCGCGCAGATCGGCCACGAGCTCGTCGGCGTGCTGATACCTCGCGGACGGATTCTTCGCGAGCGCCTTCGCGACGATGCGGTCGAGCTCCATGGGCACCCCGGCCCGCACCGCCGTCAGCGGCTCCGGCGCCTCGTTCAGGATCGAGTAGAGCACCGCCTGCTCGTAGTCCCCCTTGAACGGCGTGCGCCCCGCCACCATTTCGTAGATAGCGGCGCCGAGGGCCCAGATGTCGCTGCGGCGGTCCGCTTCCTCTCCGCGAGCCTGCTCGGGGGACATGTAGGCCGTGGTTCCGAGCGTCGTGCCCATCTTCGTGAGCCTGCTTCGCCCGGACATCTTTGCGAGCCCGAAATCCATAATCTTCACGAGGCCGCCCGACTCGATCATGATGTTCGCCGGTTTCACGTCGCGGTGAATGACGCTCTTGCGGTGGGCCGCATCGAGCCCCTGCGCAATCTGGATCGCGAGTTCGAGCGTCTCGTCGATTTTAAGAGGCCCCCGGGCGATACGGTCCTTCAGGCTTTCCCCGTCGACGTACTCCATCGCCATGAAAAGGCGACCGTCCGCCTCGTCGATTTCGTGAACGACGCAGATGTTGGGGTGGCCGAGCGAGGCCGCGGCCTGCGCCTCGTGGAGAAAGCGCGCCTTTTCCTCGGCGCTCTCGATCTCCTGCGGAGCGATGAATTTGAGCGCGACCGTGCGTCCGAGCTTCGTGTCCTCGGCCCGGTAGACGACGCCCATGCCGCCCGCGCCGAGCTTGCCGACGATCCGGTAATGGGATATGAATTTGTCATCCATGAGGCTTCCATTTTAGCAACGGGCGGCAAGCCTGTCCATTCTCTTTGTTATTGCCCGGCGCCCAGGCAATCGGCTAACCTAGTGCGTAACGCGTATCGTGAACGAAAGGGAAAGGGGTCGGCCGTGGCAGGTCTATTCGATCAAATCAGGGAAAGCGCCTCGTATGTCAAGGGCGTCGCGGACATGAAGCCCTCTTTTGGAATAATCCTCGGAAGCGGTCTCGGGGGCCTTGCGAAGAAAATCAAGGTCAAGGCGACCATTCCGTACGAAGATATTCCGAACTTTCCCGTCTCCACGGTGAAGGGGCTCCATGCGGGGAATCTCATCCTCGGCGAGCTCTCGGGGAAACAGGTCGTCGCGATGGAGGGGCGCGTGCACTACTACGAGGGCTACACCCTCGAGCAGGTCACCTTTCCCATCCGCGTGATGAAGGCGATCGGCGTGCGTTCCCTCATTCTCACATCGGCGGTCGGCGGGATGAATCCCCAGCTCGAGCCCGGCGACATCGTCGCGGTGACCGACCATATCAACCTCATGGGGGATAACCCGCTCATCGGCCCGAACGACGAGCGCCTCGGGCCGCGCTTTCCCGATATGAGCGAGCCGTACTGCCGCGCCTACGTCGCGCTCCTCGAGAAGGTCGCCCTCGACGTGAAGGTGGCCCTGAGAAGAGGCGTCCTCGTCGCGGTCGCCGGGCCCAACCTCGAGACCGCCGCGGAGTACCGTTTCCTTCGCCGCATCGGCGCCGACATCGTCGGCATGTCGATGGTGCCCGAGACGATCGTCGCGGTGCACAGCGGCGTCAAGGTGCTCGGGATATCGGTCGTCACGGACAAGGCGACCCCCGACTGCCTCGAGCCGGTCGACATCGCCCATATCGTCGCGACGGCGAAGAAGGGGGAGGCCAAGCTTGCGAAGCTCGTATGCGAGTTCTTGCGGAGGGCTTGAGGCATGAGCATGCGCCGCGCGCCCTTGCGCCGGCGGGCATGTCGGGAATCAAACAAAAACAAAGGGCGCCGGAGAATTTCTTCCCCGACGCCCTCTTTCTATCATCCAGCCTCAGTGAGGCCTGTGATTAGTAGCGGTCCCGGCTTCCGCCGCCGTCGTAGCTGCCTCTCGGCTTGTCCTCGCGGGGCGTGGCCTCGCTGATCTTGAGGGTGCGGCCTTCGACGTTCTTGCCGTTGAGCTCGGCGATCGCCTTGTCGGCCTCGGCGACGTTGTCCATCTCGACGAAGCCGAAGCCCCTCGAGCGGTCCGTGTACTTGTCCTTGATGACGCGCGCGGAGGCGACTGCGCCGTACGGCGTGAAGATCTGGTTCAACTGCTCGTCGTTCGTGTCGAATGATAGGTTGCCTACGTATATTTTCTTGGCCATTGTCTTAGTATCCTTTCACTAACTGTTACAAAATACCGTTAATTGATCCGATGGTCTCTGATTCTTCAGGTCAAATACGCTTCACCTCTCCCTTATCCGAAAATCCCATTGTTCATTCCGGATGACGCGGTATGCGACTCGCCCGGATGACGTACCACAAGATCTCTGTCGATGGAAATTTGTCCCTGGATTAATAAGGTAGGATTGTACCGTATTGATGGGGGCCTGATATCGAGGCGATCTTGGATTCCAAACTTCTACGTGCTATCGAATGCTCCTTCAGTAAACGTGTCACTGGCGCAATATACTCCTATCCTTTGCATAAAGCGAGCACAATTTCATGTATTTCAATAATTTATTGTTGTGGCGAAATCAGGCAAAGCCGAACTCGATGCGAATGATCCGCCGTGTTCGTGTGAATCCGTCCCGGTGTTCCGCCCGCATCGAACGAAGGTATAGAGAGGCCGGCATTTCATTAAAATATAATATTGACATCTCTCTCGCTTTCTAATAGAATGGTGCCTGCAACTAGGGGAAATACCGCCATTCCGTGCATCAGCTTCAGACAATTAGCCCTTAATAGGCAAATAGTGAGCTTTGCTCCGTGTGCTGCATTTCCAGAGTTCATGATAATGAATGAACCGGAAGCGCTTCGGACTTGTCTCGCGGCGGGATGATGCCGAATAGAGCGTCCGAAGGGCTATTCCCATTCGGTACCTTCGGATGGAGGGTAATCCTCGGGGGAGGTGATTGATGAATACTGATCGATTGATAGCCCGGATGCTCTGTTTTTCGATTGTTCATTCCATGTGTGGATTCAAATCGTTCATGTAACGGGAAGGAGACAGACATGGGAAAGATATCGGCGATATTCATGGGTATTTGCCTGATTGCTCTGCTTGCCGGTTCGGGGGCGGCTCGCGACGTGGCAAATTCAGGCTTGCGACCGGTCAAGGCTTGGTCGAACGAAGAGTTCCCCGAACTCATCGATCCTGGTCTCCGTGGACTTTATGAGGTAGTCGCGGTCGATACATACTGCATCGTATGGTATACCTTTGAGCAGATGAACTGGCAGGGATGGACAAGATCCGATGAGACAGCCCAAAGGGACACGTTCTTCCGCGTTGACGACTTCGCCGGGCTCGGGGGGGGTAGCTACGGAGGCCTCGTTCCTCTCGAAGGTACGAAGTCCATGTGGTGCGGTGCCCGTCCGAACCTGATCGATCCATATATGTGCTCGTGGCTGGAGGCTCCCGGCTATGGCAACTCGTGGAACCAGATTCTTGGAACCGCCGGGTTCTCCTTCGTGGGCTCTATCACCCTTTCATTCAAGGCCCACTATGATTCCGAGCCGGATAACGATTTCACGAGAGTCGAATACGACGCGGGCGGGGGCAACTGGAAGGTCGTCGCCGAGTACACCGGTGCCGGCGATACGGTTGCTTCCTGCTTTATCGCCCTCACGCAGGCGAGGACGAAGCTCCGCTTCCATTTCACCTCGGACCGCGCATGGAGCGACCAAGACGGCCTCTGGAACACTGATGGCGGCTGCATCATCGACAGCATCCGCGTAGTCGATAACGCCGTTCTCGACAACTACGAGAATTTCGAGAGCGCGGCTATCGGTGCGACAACCGCCGGTATCTGGATCGGTACTCCCGAAGTGTCGTATGGCTCCTATGCCGGTCTCAAGACCAACCTGATCGACAAGGATCCATGCGGCGACAACTTTGGCACGCAGGTTGTGTTCTTCATCGGTTCCCCGAACCCGAGCTCGAGCTATCCCGGCCTCTACGACACGCCGTTCTGCATGGGTCCCGGTGGCCTCACCGCCCCATGCCAGAACGAACTCATCATATCGCCGATTATCGACATGACAAAGTACTCGACCGCGTGCAACAACGTTCAGGACGGCACCATTCCCGCGGGCGAACTTCCGCTCCTCGGCGGCACCATTCTCCGCTTTAGCGTCTACCAGGATCTGCCGTTCGCGAACCTCGTGTTCTACCAGTGGCATGTGCGGAGCATCGTCAGCGGTTGCCCTGGTCAGTGGTTGGATGACAACTACCTGTACTACGGCTCCGAGCAGGCCTACATCCGGGTAGACCAGGATGTGAGTAGCTTCATCGGAGGCGATGATCCGGTCCAGATCGGTATGGGCTGCGTCGATATGTGCGACGTGTGGTACAACTGCGCCGATCATAGGCCGTCGCCCTGGATCGACAATGTAACTCTGTACCATTACAAAACCACCGGCCCGCAGTGGAGCTATCGGGACATAGATTTATTTCATGATAATTTCCCGGGTGGATACGATATCGAGGGCTACGTTCGTGTCGATGCTGCAATCGATATCAATCCGCCGAGCAATCCCGTCATTCGCCCTGGCGACTCGATCGTTCTTTACGCCGCGTCGCCTGCTGGCGGCGGCATCGCTGAGGATCCGGGCGGCGGCCCCGCTGTGTACCTCCACGTGTGGGTCCATTGGGTGGGAGGGGACCCGTCTAAGCCAGATATCAGCGGTAGTATCCTCCAGGGCACTTACGGCAAGTACCTAAGGAATGACGGCGAGTGGACGGTCCTACGGTGCGACACAGCAAGGACAAAAGGTGGTATCGCTCCGAATAAATATATGATCGATATTGCTGATTCTGTCCTCACGCGAGGGTACATCCTCGAGTATTACTTCAGCGCGAAGGATGCAGCCGGCAATGTGACGTATTTATCAAGTAATGGCGTCAGGAAGACTGTCGATGGGATACTGAACGTGGTTTGGGTTGCAGCTGCCTTGCCAACACACGGGGCGACGACTCTCGTTGTCGTTAAGAAGGCTTTTGGGATCGGCCTTTTTAGTCTTTTCATAAAGACGGTGCTCGACATTATCCTTCCCGAAAAGAAAATTAGTTACTATAGAGTGAGTACGGGGACCCCCGGAGTCTCGGACGGTCTAGCAAGCCGCGCGAAAGCAGAACAGCTCTGTGATGCGTATGAAACGATTATAGTTGCCGCCGGCGATGGCGAGTCATTCACGCTCGGCGACGGCACGGTGAATAGCAGCAAAAGCGACGACTGTACAATGCTCGTCGACTGGATGGCGCAATCGCAGCATGCCTGCGGTCTCTGGATCTGCAGCGATGACGTCGCTTATGATCTAAATAATCTCGCATCAACTCAAGCCATCAATCTCATGAACAATTGGTGCGGCGTTGACTTCGTTGCGAAGAGCTACTTTGACGTCACCGGCGGCCGCTCGAGCGGCGGTATCGTGACCCCGCTCATCACGGGCAGCTCGGACGCCGGCGTCTTCGTCCACGGCGGAGTGCCCGACAAGTTCTACGCTTATGGCGGCTGTCCAATTATCAATCAGTTCGATGTCCTCGAGAAGACCGCTAACGGCAAGTATGCCCTCAGCTACCCGAATTACCAAGGCACCAACTACTACGCGGGTATTGCTGCCGAGAACGTGAACGCCGGAGGCTATCCCGTCAGGACGATGTGGTTCGGATTCAGCTACATGAACATCCGCGACGATGTTTTAAGCGCGCCGATGGATCGCGTCGAGATTGCGAGGGACGTGTTCGACTATTTTGGGGAAACGACCAACATCGATATAACCCCGGCCGATGCGCCGAAGCCAACCACGAAGCTGACCCAGAACTTCCCGAATCCCTTCAACCCGGCGACCACCATCAAGTATTCCGTGAAGGACAAGGGCCTCGTAACGATCAGGGTTTACAGCGTCGCGGGCCAGCTCGTGCGGACGCTTGTTGACGGAGTGAAGGACGCGGGTTACTACGCAGTCACCTGGGACGGGAAGAACGATCGTGATGGCGCCGTGGCGAGCGGGATCTATTTCTATCGGATGGATACGAAAGGATTCAGCGAGACGAAGAAGATCGTGCTTTTGAGATGAGAGCATCAAATGACACGATAGCCGCCAGTTCGATCAATAGGGGCGGGCTTGCGGGCTGAGACTATGCTTCAGACGCGGCAAGCCCCTATCTTTATATCTTGGTTCCGGAGATATGAGATCCGAGCAGCTCATCAGTCCTCTTGACAGCGGGCACCATTTTCTATATAAGGTAGTGTTCAAGCTTGGCAGGCGATTAACCCCGGGCGTCCCCTCGAGAAGGCGCGGGGTTATCGTATTATATGCCCGCCCGGGCGCGGGCGAAACCCCGGCCCCGGCCGTTGAGAGTGGCTATGGCTGAAAAAGAGACGACGAGAAAACGCTATCCGGAGCTCTCGCCTTTCGGCGAGGCCACGAAGCTCGAGGCGGAGATCCTCGCCTATTGGGAGACCAATCGCATTTTCGAGCGCAGCGTCGAGGAGCGGCCGGCATCGAGCCCCTTCGTATTCTACGAGGGGCCGCCGACCGCGAACGGGCGCCCCGGCGTGCACCACGCGCTCTCGCGCACGATCAAGGATCTCGTCTGCCGCTATCAGACGATGAAGGGGCACCGCGTCGTCCGCAAGGCCGGCTGGGACACGCACGGCCTCCCTGTCGAGATCGAAGTCGAGCACCAGCTTGGCCTCGACGGCAAGGACCAGATCGAGCATTACGGCGTCGCCGCCTTCAATGAACAGTGCCGGAAGAGCGTCTTCAAGTATCTCGACGAATGGCTCGAGTTCACGAAGAAGCTCGGTTTCTGGCTCGATCTCGACGATCCGTACATCACTTTCAAGAACGAATACATCGAGTCGGTCTGGTGGATTCTCAAGCAGTTCTGGGATCAGGACATGCTCTTCCAGGGGCACAAGATCGTCCCGTACTGCCCGAGATGCGGCACGTCGCTCTCGAGCCACGAGGTGTCGCAGGGGTACGCGGATGTCCAGGATCCTTCCGTCCATATCAAGCTCAAGCTCGTCGACGAGGACGCCTATTTCCTCGTCTGGACGACGACGCCGTGGACCCTCATTTCGAACGTCGCGCTCGCGGTCGGCCCCGACCACGACTATGTGCGCGTGCGCAACAAGGGGGATGTCCTCATTCTCGCCGAGGCGCTCGTCGGCGTCCTCGACGGGGACACGGAGGTCCTCGGCACGGTGAAGGGAAGCGAGCTCATCGGCAAGCGCTACGAGCCGTGCTTCCCGTTCTTCGACAAGATGGTCGACGCCTTCCGCGTCATCGGCGCCGACTTCGTCTCGCTCGAGGACGGCACGGGCATCGTGCATATGGCCCCCGCGTTCGGCGAGGACGACTACAACGCCGGGAAGGCCGAGAACCTTCCGATGCTCCAGCCGGTCGACGAGGCTGGGAAGTTCACGGCGGAAGTGACGCCGTGGGCGGGAATGTTCATCAAGGATGCCGATCCCGAGATCATCACCGACCTCAAAAAGCGCGGCCTCCTCTACCGGAGCGGTAAGATCACGCATTCGTACCCGTTCTGCTGGCGCTGCAGATCGCCCCTCATCTATTACGCGCGGCGCTCGTGGTACATCAAAACGACCGCGTTCAAGGACCTCCTCCTCGAGGCGAACTC
>JAPLKY010000227.1 GCA_026387805.1 Candidatus Krumholzibacteriia bacterium | reverse complement strand
TCGACGACCACAATGATGTGGCTCGACCGTTTCCGTATTCGATAGGCTCGCCCCTGCGCCCGGGCCCTGATGCGGTACATCGTTTTGCCTTCGTTGATGCGGATCTCCTTGACGTCCATATGCGACGGCTCGATCGGGTGCTCGCTCATCCCGGCGAGGTTGTGCATCGCGGACATCACGGTCTTTCCGATGGGCTTCGCCGCGTACCCTTTCGAGAACTTGAGTATTTCGAGGGCCTTCTCGACGGACTTACCCCGAACGAGATCAGCGACGATCTTCGCTTTCTGGGGTGAGACCCTTACGTGCCGCGCGATGGCGCGTGCTTCCATGTTCGCTTACCTCCGACAGGTCACGTCTTTTTGCCGCCCGGGTGTCCACGGTAGACCCGCGTCGGAACGAATTCGCCGAGCTTGTGGCCCACCATATTCTCGGTGATGAACACCGGAACGAACTTGTTGCCGTTGTGAATCGCCAGCGTTTGCCCCACGAACTCGGGAGAGATCGTCGATCGCCGCGCCCACGTCTTCGCGACCTTCTTGTCTCCCGCCTCGTTCATTCTCTCGAGCTTTCGCACGAGCTTCTCGTCGATAAAGGGGCCCTTTTTCAATGATCTGGCCATCGAACCTCCATACGGTGACTTCGCCGCTCTCCCTCGAGAGCGCTCCGGGCCGAGCCGCGGGGCCCGCCCGAACCTGCGTCTACTTCTTCCTCCGGTGAACGATCAGCTTGCTGGACTGTTTATTGCGCCGGCGCGTCTTGTAACCCTTCGTGGGCTTGCCCCACGGGGTCGTCGGATGTCTGCCGCCGCTCGACTTGCCTTCGCCGCCGCCCATCGGATGATCGACCGGGTTCATCGCGACGCCGCGGACCTTGGGTCTGCGGCCCAACCAGCGGGTGCGCCCCGCCTTGCCGATCGAAATGTTCTCGTGATCGATATTGCTCACCTGACCGATCGTCGCGCGGCACTCCTTGCGGACCTTGCGGAGCTCGCCGCTCGGGAGCCTGAGGAGCACGTGGTTCCCTTCCTTGGCCATGAGCTGCGCGTACGATCCGGCGCTCCGCGCCATCTGCCCGCCCCGTCCCGCGGTGAGCTCGATATTATGGATGAAGAGCCCCGTCGGGATCTTTTCCATGGGGAGCGAGTTCCCCGGGTGGATGTCCGCGTCCGGCCCCGAAAGGATCGTATCGCCGACCTTGATGCCGTGCGGCGCGAGGATGTAGCGCTTCTCGCCGTCCGCGTAATTGAGCAGCGAGATGAACGCCGAACGGTTCGGATCGTATTCGAGCGACGCGACCTTCGCCGGAATGCCGATCTTGTCGCGCTTGAAGTCGACGATGCGGTACTTCTGCTTGTGCCCGCCTCCGATGTGACGGCTCGTGATGTGGCCGTCGTTGTTGCGGCCGCCCGTGCGCTTCAACACCTCGAGGAGCGACTTCTCCGGGGCCGTTTTCGAGAGCACCGAATAATCGATGCTCGTCTTGAAGCGCTGTCCCGGCGTTATCGGTTTGAACTTCTTGATAGCCATCGCTCAGTTCCTCTTTCCGAAACCTCAAACCTGGTCGAAAATGTCGATGTTCTGCCCCTTGGCGATCTTGACGAACGCCTTCTTCCGATCGGGGCGCTTCCCTTCGAACCGTCCGCCCTTCATGAGCGTCTTCTTCGGCTTGCCCCTCATGATGCAGGTCTTCACGTCCTTCACCGTGACGCCGAACAGCTTCTCGACGGCGAGCTTGATCTCGCGCTTGTTCGCATCGGGGTGAACCTCGAAGATGAACTTGTTGTCGGCTTCCTTCACCTCGTTCCCGCGCTCGGTGATGACGGGCTTCAGGATGATCTTCGTCAGATCCTTCACTTCGCAAACACCCCCTCGAGGGAGGACAGGCCTTCCTTCGTGATGAGAAGCACTTCCGCGCGGAGTATGCCGTAGGCGTTCATGTTGCGGCCTTCGATCACGTCGATGCCCGGGATATTCCGTATCGAACGATACACGGCTTCGTTCCGGGCCTCGGTGACGAAGAGCACGCGTTTGCCGCCCAGCCCCGCGGCCTGGAGGAAGCTCGCGAACGGCTTCGTCTTGGGCTTGTCGACGGCGACTCCCTCGACGAGAACGACGCTCTCGCGCACGCCCTTGTCGCTCAGGGCCGACACGAGCGCGATCCGCTTCATCTTGCGCGGTATCGCGTAATGATAATCGCGCGGATGGGGGCCGAACACGACGCCGCCGTGGCGCCAGATGGGGGAGCTCCGCATTCCCGCGCGCGCCCGACCCGTTCCCTTTTGCCGGTACGGCTTCTTCGTGCTGTAGCTCACGTCGCTCCGCCCCTTCGCCTTCGAGGTGCCGCGCCTCTGATTCGCCAGGTACTGGCGAACCGAGTCGTAGAGCACCGCCTTGTTGACGGGGGCGCCGAAGAGCGTCTCGGGCAACTCTACCGTGCCCTTCAAGGTACCGCTGAAATCATACAGTTTTGCACTCGCCATGATTCTTCCTCTGTCCGGAAACCTCACGCGGACGCCGTGACCCGGAGGATTGTGTTCGCCGCTCCCGGCACGGCCCCGCGCACCAAGATCAGATTATTCTCGACGTCGATCTCGACGACCTTGAGATTCTTGACGGTGAATATCTCGTATCCCATCCGACCCGCCATGCGTTTCCCCTTCATCACGCGCGAAGGGTAGGCGGAGCTGCCGATCGAGCCGGCCACGGCGTGGGACTTCGACCCGTGAGTCTGGTCGCCGCCGTGAAACTTGTGGCGCTTGACGAGCCCCGCGAAACCGCGCCCTTTCGTTTTTCCCGTCACGTCGACCCGCTCGACGCCGTTGAAGACGCTCACGTCGATCATCTGGCCCGGCGTGAACTCGTCGGCGTTATCGACGCGGAACTCCTGCAGGTGCTTGTACGCCGGGAGATTCGCTTTCTTGAAATGCCCGGCGGAGGCGAGCTTCAGCTTCGTCGCCTTGACGTCGCCGAATCCGAGCTGCACGGCGCCGTACTTCTCCTTCTTCAACGTCTTCACCTGGACCACGGGGCACGGACCGAGCAGGATGACCGAGACGTTCACCTGGGATCCGTCCTTGTCGAATATGCTCGTCATGCCTATCTTCTTACCGATCAGCCCTTGCATCTCGCCCTCCCCGTTCAAACCTTTATCTCGATGTCGACGCCGGCCGGGAGATCGAGCTTCTGCAATGCATCGACCGCCTTCGACGTCACGTTCGTGAGATAGATGAGGCGCTTGTGCACCCGGATCTCGAACTGCTCACGCGATTTCTTGTTGACGTGCGGCGAGCGCAGGACCGTGTAGACGGTGCGCCTGGTGGGGAGCGGAATGGGCCCCGACACATCGGCGCCGGTCCGGCGCGCGGTCTTCACGATCTCTTCGGCGCTGCGGTCGAGCATGGAATGCTCGTATGCCTTGAGTCTTATTCGTATTTTCTGTCCGTCCAACGGGAACCTCCATCCGCAGCAGACTGCTACGCTATGATCTCGGTCACGATGCCGGCGCCCACGGTGCGGCCGCCCTCTCGGATCGCGAACCGAAGCTCCTTCTCCATCGCGATCGGCGTGATCAGCTCGATCGTGAGCTCCGCGTCGTCACCCGGAATCACCATCT
>JAPLKY010000026.1 GCA_026387805.1 Candidatus Krumholzibacteriia bacterium | reverse complement strand
CGAGCGCGTCGACCGGCTCCGCGCCTCGCTCCCCGAGCGTCCGTGGGATCGCGAGGAGCGCTACCGCGGGATGGGCATCGCCCCCGAGGTGGCGGCACTGCTCAGCGTCTCGGACGACCGGCGGCTCTTCGACCGGGCCGTGAAGGAGACGGGATATCCACCGGGCTTCCTCGCGGCGTTTTTCGTGAACCGGCTCAGGATGCTGAGGCGCGCGGGAACGCTCGCCGCGGCATGCGACGACGCACTAGTCGCGACCCTGAAGGCGGCGGCCTCCCGCACATCGCGAAGGACAAGCACAAACGCTACATCATGTGGCTCGTCATGAGCAGGTTCAGGGGCGCCATTCCCGGAAAGAGAATCTCCGATATCGTCGATGCATTCATTGCGTGAGGTGTCATGAGCTCGAACATTCCGCAGGATTCCCACAAGGGCTACAGGGGGGAGGCGCTCGACTGCCTCAAACGCTTCCAGGTGAGCGTCTGGAGCGACATCGAGGTTGAATCGACGCGCGGGAATTTCACCGGCATCATTCTCCCCCGCTCCGAGACCGCCGACGACAAGCACATCGTGCTCAAGCTCAGGAACGGCTACAACGTCGGGCTCGCCGTGGGAACGATCACGGCGGTGAAGGAGCTCGGCCGCAAGGAAGCGCACTACAAGATTCCCGAAAAGGCGTTCCCGTACGATCCGGCGAAGCCGCTGGTGAAGATGCTCGGCACCGGCGGAACAATCGCCTCGCGTCTCGATTATCGCACGGGAGCCGTCATCCCGGCCTTTTCGCCGGGGGAGCTCTACGGCTCGGTGCCCGAGCTCGCCGACATCTGCAACATCGAGACGGAAAAGCTTTACGGCGTCTTCAGCGAGAACATGGGACCGGAACAGTGGATCGGCACGGCGAACGCAATCGGGCGCGAGATCGCGCGCGGGGTGGCCGGCATCATCATCGGCCACGGCACGGACACGATGCACCACACGGCGGCGATCCTCTCGTTCATGGTGCAGAACTCCCCCGTCCCGATCATCATGGTCGGCTCGCAGCGCTCGAGCGACCGCCCATCGAGCGACGCCGCGATCAATCTCATCAACGCGACGAGCTCGGCGGCGCACGGCGACATCGCCGAGGTCATGGTCTGCATGTTCGGCCCGACGAGCGACGACTACGGGCTCCTGCACCGCGGCACGCGCGTCCGGAAGATGCATTCGTCCTACCGTTCGACCTTCCGCACGATCGGCGACATCCCGCTCGCCATGGTGGACCGCAACCGCTTCATTCACCTGCGCCAGGATTACAAGCGGCGGCGCACCGACCGCGACGTCACGATCAACACCGCGTTCGACGACCGCGTCTCGATCGTGTACTACTATCCGAACATGAAGCCCGACATCATCGACTCGCTCATCGACAACGGCTACCAGGGGATCATCATCGCCGGCACCGGCCTCGGCCACGTCAACAAGCCCCTCTACCCGAGCCTCAAGAAGGCCTTCGACAAAGGGATCCACGTTTATATGACGGTGCAGACGCTCTGGGGCTACGTGCAGATGTACGTGTACGACACGGGACGCGACATGATGGACCTCGGCGTCATTCCGGGGGCGAATCTCCTCCCCGAGGTCGGGTACATGAAGCTCTGCTGGGCGCTCGGCCAGACGCACGACCGCGAAGAGGTGCGAAAGATCATGCTCACCCCCGTCGCCGGCGAGATCACGGAACGCGAACCGCATAACGGCTACCTCATCTACCAGGGGGGCATCCCCGAGGTCGAGGAGTTCATCAGCAAGTACAAGAAGTGATGCTTCGCAGCGCCGCGCGGGTTTCCGGGCACGGCGCCAGGTGACGAATGGCCACAAAATCCCCCGTCGACCTCTCGAGCGTCAAGGTCATATCCGACAGCTTCTTCTATTCGGTCGCACGCATCGCGATCCTCGTCCTGAAACCGATCAAAGGGATCCTCCTCGGAAACCTGCTCGGCCCGCGGCTCTACGGCATTCTCAATATACCGAATCCGTACATTCTCATCGCGAGCATGCTTTCGAACATCGGCTTCAACACCTCGGTGCTGAAGCTCATGCCGGGATATCTCCAGGAAGGTCGCCCCGACCTCTCGCGCATGATCTATCGGTCTTCGGCTTTTCTCACGATCATGCTGAGCTCGCTGTGGGGGGCGCTCCTCATCGTTTTTTCTCCCTGGCTCGCCCAGCACCTCGCGCACGAGCCGGCGGCGCTGAACCCGATACGGCTCTACGCGCTCGCCATCCCGTTCCTCGCCGTGAACACCTTCTTCGCGTCGGTCTATCTCGCCGTGCAGCGCGGAAAGCTCGGCGCGGCCATCACCTTCGTCTATGGGCTCCTCAACACGCTGCTGCCCGTCGCCGCGGTGCTCTGGCAGCGCAACGTAACGCTCATCGTCGGCTCGATGCTCGCGGCGGAGGTCGTCGCGGCCGCGATCTTCACCCTCTGCTTCCACCGGGAGGTGCTGAGCGGCTTCGGCAAGGCGGTCGGGCCGCTCGCGCGCGGCATGCGGGAGACGCTGAGCTTCGGATTTCTCTTCTTCATCGCGGGGCTCGGGTGGAACCTCATCAACTCGGTCGACCGCATCATGATCAAGTTCTACCTTCCCTCGGAGCAGCTCGGCTTCTATTCAATGGGCGCGCAGGTCGTCACGATCCTCAACGTCGTCGCCTCAACCCTCGGCTTCGCGCTCGTGCCGTCGCTCACCGCGGCGAACAACGCGGGGGATCAGGCCTCATTCAGGAAGCTCATCCATAACGCGGCGCGCTTCGGATTCATCGTGCTCATGCCGGTCACGATGGTCGTTTTCGTGCTCTCGAGGGACTTCTTCTCGATTCTCGTCCCGCGCTTCGGCCCCTCGATCGTCATCGTCGAGATCGTCGCGGCGATCACATTCATCGATCTCTTCTGCCGCATCGGCTGGGCGGCGCTCGTCGCGCACGGAAGAGGCGGGCTCTCGGCGATCGCGTACGTCGCCGCGGCCGCGGTCAACGTCGGACTGAACGCGATCCTCATCCCGCGCCATGGCATCAACGGCGCGGCCGTCGCGGTGCTCGCAACATTCGTCGTGCTCGCGGCGATCATCCTCATTATGGCGGCGCGCGTCACGGGAGGCAGGATCGGCCTCATGGTATGGCTCCATCCCCTGCTCCTCGCGGTCGCGTATCTTCTCCTCGGCCGGCTCACCGCCGGCGCGAACGAGATTCTGCGGATAGCGATCGTCGCCCTCGGCGGCACGGCGCTCTACGCGGTTCTCTCCTTCACGACCGGCCTCATCCGCGGGGAGGACCTCGCGCGGATCCGCGAGATGCTCCTTCCGCGCTCCGCGGCGCCTCATGTTCGACTCGCGCTCGCCGCGCTCGGCGCCGCGGAGCGAACGTATCATGTCTTTGATTTGAAACGGTTCAGGAAACCCTAACAGCGGAGGTGCGACACCGCATGAAATCGAGCATCATCATCGCGGCCGTTCTTTCGACGCTGCTTCTCGGAGCGGCGTCGCCGGGGAGCGCTTGCACGAACTTTCTCATCACCAAGGGCGCATCGGCGGACGGCTCGACCATGATCACCTATTCCGCCGACTCGCACGAGCTCTGCGGCGATCTCTCCTACTTGCCGGCGCGCGACTTCGCCCCGGGCACGCTGCACGACGTCTATGAATGGGACACGGGCAAGTTTCTCGGCAGGATTCCGGAGGTTCTCCACACGTACTCGGTCGTCGGGCTCATGAACGAGCACCAGGTCTCGATCGGCGAGACAACGTGGGGCGGCCGCGAGGAGCTGAGCGACAGCGCCGCCGTCGTCGACTACGGAAGCCTCATGTACCTCGCCCTCCAGCGCGCCAAGTCCGCGCGCGAAGCGATCACGGTCATGACGGACCTCGTCGCGGCGCACGGCTACTACAGCTCCGGCGAGTCGTTCTCGATCGCCGATCCGAACGAGGCATGGATCATGGACATGATCAGCAAGGGCAAGGGGAACAAGGGCGCCGTCTGGGTGGCGCGCAGAATCCCCGACGGGTACATCGCGGGGCACGCGAACTATCCCCGCATCCGCCAGTTCCCCCTGAACGACAAGGCGAACTGCCTCTACTCGCCGGACGTGATCTCCTTCGCGCGCTCGAAGGGATATTTCAAGGGCGCCGATGAGGAGTTCGATTTCGCCGAAGCCTACTATCCGCTCGATTACGGCTCGCTCCGCGCATGCGAGGCGCGCGTCTGGGCGATGTTCAACCGCGCGGCTCCCTCGCTCAAGCTCTCGATGAACTACGTGAAGGGGGTTCCCGGCTCCCAGCCGTTCCCCCTCTGGATCAAGCCGGACAAGAAGCTCTCGGTGCATGACGTCATGGAGCTCATGCGCGACCATTTCGAGGGCACCGATTTCGACATGACGCAGGACGTCGGCGCGGGCCCGTTCGCCTGCCCCTACCGGTGGCGCCCCATGGAGTGGAAGGTCGATACGGTCTCCTACGTGAACGAACGCGCGACTTCGACTCAGCAGACGGGGTTCTCGTTCGTGTCGCAGATGCGCTCGTGGCTCCCCGGCCCGATCGGCGGCATCCACTGGTTCGGCGTCGATGACACGTACAGCACCGTCTACAACCCGATCTACTGCGGGATCACGCGGGTTCCCGCGGCGTACGCGGTCGGCGTGGCCGATCTCTATCACTTTTCGTGGAATTCGGCCTTCTGGACCTTCAACTGGGTGGCCAACTTCGCCTACTCGCGCTACATCGACATGATCAGGGACATTCAGGTCGTGCAGCGCGATCTCGAAGGATCCTTCCTCGCCGCGCAGCCGGGCGTCGAAGCAGCCGCTGTGGCTCTCTATCAGCAGTCCCCCGCTCTTGCGCGCGACTACCTCACCGAGTACTCGTGCACGACGGCGCAGAACACCGTCGCGCGGTGGCGCACGCTCGGGGAGGATCTCATGGTTAAATACATGGACGGAAACGTCAAGACAGAGCTCAACGAGGTAACGCATCCTCCCTACCCCGACTCGTGGTACCGGCGGATCGTCAACGAGAGGGGCGAGATCCTCAAGGTGCGTCCGATCGAGAAGAAGAAGTAGGCCGGACGATCACTTCGACGGGGATGAAAGCGCCTGGCTCAAGTGAGGCGCACGCGATGGGGTCAGTTCATCCGGAAGGTCCGGCAGGAAAGCCTGCTGTTGTGCCCCCGCTGTGGCGGGATCATGCGGATTATCTCGTTCATCCCGCACCGTCGGCGATCCGGAGGTATCCACCCGGACCCAGATGCCCAAGATTGTGTCGAGCTGACCCCGTCCGCCCCCACCATGGACCGCGGGATATCTCGACACAGAATCGAATTTCCCATAGAATCGTTCCGCTTGGCGGGATTCAAGCAGCCAGACCATTGACCATCATATTGTAATGGAAGAAGAGAAATATGACAAAGCATGAAGACTTGAGAATCCTGCAGGGCGGTTTGGGGCATGAGAAGAATATCCCCAGCCACGTGGATTCACCCACATGGATTGTGGACACTGCCTGGGATAAGGTCAAAGAAGTGGCTCAATCAGCGCTCGATGCCTATATGGAGTTCTGCAAGAGTCATGACATGCCGCATAGTTCTCTTTTGGGGTTAGACATCTTGATTACTGGTATCGCTTCTCCGGACGGTAAATCCGTGGTTGATATCCGGCCGACTCTTTTGGAAGGTCCTTGCTGCAATAGTTGCCCGGGTTGTCCCAGTTTCTTTTCTCTGCGCCTGTATAAGCGCTTGGAGAGAATCAAGAAGATTAAGGCCGATGAATTAGTCGAGTATCCGGTGCATCCGACCAAGATTCTAGATAAGATCATCGAATCATTCAAAGGGGCTTGGGCGGTTAAAGGCCACAACGAATTGCCGATTGTAGGTATACTTACCCGTTCCTATCCGAAAAGCGAAGAGGAAATCGCTCACGTCCTGGCCCTGGAGGCTTGCAAGCGTAACGGTCTTAAGGCGTTCCGCATCACACCGGCTGAACGGCCCTACGTCATGGACGGCAAAATCTGGGTCGATAATACCCCGATTGATGTCTGCTATCGCCGGATCGAAAGAATCCACGTGCCGGCATTCTACGGCTGGGATCTGGCCATGAAGATCATCAATGAAACACCCAACACGGTCTGGATGAATCCCTGGCGTATTGATTCCTGGCGCTCCAAGACGATTGAAGAGCAGTGCTTCCGTGAATGGGAAGCTAAGACCGGCAAGACCGTTTCCCGCCCGCACACCCTTTTAGGCAAGGAAATCAATCCGGATAGCATAATGGGACTCCTGAATACCGGCGGTTATGTCCTGAAGCGTTGGGATTCGGCCGGCGGCAAAGGCGTGTTCCTGCATGCTTATCTGCCAAAGGTTACCAAGATTTATGATAAGCTCTTCCTGAAATATGACGGTTGTCATATGATCCTGATTAGACAGAGCAATCTCAAGAAATATCTCAAGGAATTCGAGCATTTCACGGAAGACGCGGCTCTTCAGCAGATGCGCATCATTGATGCTCGTGCCTTGGGCAGGAACAAGCGTCTGGTCTACGATACCCGGATTAACTGCCTCTATAATGAGCAGACTGAGAAATGGGATTTCATCTCGGGTATCTCGCGTTCGGTGCCCTGCGGTCCCAAGGTCAAGAGCGGCAATTCGTTATTGACCAACGTCTCTTCCGGCGCGGAAGTCTCACCCTTGATTCTCGGTTACACGAAGAAGGCCAAACCCAATACTATGCAGTTTGGCCCATTGCTGGCAGCGATGCTGGACGGCAAGACCGAGTGGAAGGTATAGACAGAGTTCATCGTTGGGATCTCGTCACGACCAAGTACTTCATAAATACCACTGGCCGATATTCTTGGTTGGGCCCCGGCTCGCCACGGGGCTGATTGCAGCAAGAAGAACGGCCCGGAATTCCGAACGAGATCGCAGGCATCGCGGTCGTCAATACATGCCGATTTTTGATATGCTTGTTAATTGGATGATGACGCGAACAATACAAACTGAACCAGACGAAACTGGGTATAGTTACAATAACTGGCAGACCGCTTGGTGGGAACGATAGAGGGTGTGTTGGTGAAATGATGACTTGAACCCTGAGATTCGCGGGGGTGCGATGAAAAAACGCATCACGAACGTGGAAGGCTATCTTGCTGACGACGTAGCGAATGAAAGCGACATGCTGATGGAGGCGCAATTCGGTG
>JAPLKY010000077.1 GCA_026387805.1 Candidatus Krumholzibacteriia bacterium | reverse complement strand
CTCCGCCCGCCGCGCGAGTCGACGCGCGGCCGGATCGATATCGTGAGCCGCGGATCTTCCCCCGCCTCTCCCGACGCGTCGTTCATCGCAACGAAGCATTCGATGGAGGGAATCTCGCCGAGCCACTCCCCGATCGCTTCCACGGAAGTGATCATATACTTCTTGAGCCGCGACCGGCACGTGAGCAACGCGATGTCCGGGGAATACAGCTTGAATCCGCTGATCGATCCGCGCCTCTCCATTTCGCCCAGGATTTCGCCGAGCTCCGTGCCGACCCTGATCAGCGATCTCCACGCGTCGATATCCTTGACCTCGACGAGGAACGCGCTCTGGAGGTCGTCGAACGAACTCATGAGCTTCTCGATGTTGCGGTATCCGATGTCGAGGAACCGCTCTTTCTCCGCGCTGTCGAGAAGCCTTCCCTTTTCGCCCAGTATCATCACGGCGTTCCGCACCGAGGTGAGCGGCGTCCGCATTCGATGCGAGAGGCACGTCGCAAATCGCAGGTGGAGCTCGTCGAGCTTCCGCCATTCGGAAAAATCGTGCATGAGCACAAGGTATGAACGGCCCGTGGGGCCCGTTGCGCACTCGTGGATCTCGAAGCCGACGAGACGCGATGGACCTTTTCCGCTCGGATCCGGCAGGTCGATGAAGTTGACGGAGTCGCCGGCGCGGTTGTCGCCGATGATGTACGCCGCGAGGTTGTGACGTTCGAGAATCTCTCGGGCCTCGCGCTCGTCGCCGGCACCGAGAATCTCCCGCGCGCGCCTGTTCACATGAACCGGGACGCATTCTTCATCGAGCAGAACGATCCCCTGGCCGATCGGTTCGAGCAGATCCCGAGGCGGCGCGACCGCGGAAACGGAGCGTCGCGCGACCGCGCGTATCTTTTCCACGAGAAAATCGAGATCGGCGTCCCGCAGCGGCTTCCCGAGAATTTCATCGGCGCCGTTCGCGACGGCGGCGACGAGATCCTCGTGCTCGCGGGACGCGGTCACGAGAACGATCGCCCCCCCGAATCCGCAGGCGCGGGCCCGGGTGACGAGCTCCGTGCCGCGCATGAGCGGCATGTCGAGATCGGTGAACAGAAACGCCGGTTTGGCCGAGGGAAGCGCTTCGAGGAGGCTCGCCGGATCGTCAAAGCAAACGGCCCCGATGCCGCGCCTCGCGAGGTGCCGTTCGAGCAGAGCCGCCATGAGCCGGTCATCGTCGATGATGAACGCGATATCGGCGGCGCGGGCTTTCCCGCTGGCTGCAGCGGCGGTCGGGAGAGATTCGTTCGACACCGGATAACGTCCTTTTTCAGCGCGGTTGCATGTTGTATCCAGCCCTGCAGGGGCAAACGCAAGGCGCATGCCCCGAATCGCGCGAAACGACGGGGGCGTTCGAATGCGTTCGCTCAACTATGAGAAACTATTGGAGCCGCGCGAAATCGCAATATGCATCAGGGTTTGGTCGAATCGGCGCTCGGCGCGGGCGGGCGCGGCGGGAAGCGATAGGCGAATGAGGCCGAAACGCACGAATCGAAGACTCGCGAGCCGGCGCTCCCGATCTCCGCGGCGCCGGAGAGCTCGAACAGGAGCTGCGGCGAGAGCTCGCGGCCGAGCGAAAGGGCGTACATGTTCCGTTCCTCTCCGCCGTCGAAGCGGACGAAGAACGCGGATACGCCGATGGAGCCGAAGGCCGGCAGATCCGCGCCGATCGAGCCCGCGAGAGTGAGATGTCCGTCATTCGCAAAATCGGCCGTTTGCCGATTCTCGACGGCGAGCGTATAGAGACCGGCCGCCCTCACGGCAAGGCCCCGCGCCGCGAAACGCGCCTCGAGCCCCCCCTCGCCTTCGAACGACCCGTCCGAGAACGGACGAAGCGCCATGGAACCCGTCGGAATCCGCGCGTCCGCGCGGGCGAACAGCCCCGATGCGCGGGTCGAATCGCCGACGATCCGGGCGGACGCGTGGAGCATCAGGTCCCCCACACCGTACCGGATGCCCGCGTTATCGCGAACCGCGGGGAACTGGAGACCGATCCGAATCTCGAACCGCGGGCGGGGATGGATCAGGAGATCCGCCGTGAGCATGGATGCTCGCCGCGTCCCGAGGTCGCATTCGCTCTGCCGGATGACGACGAGAGCGCGCGTCGAATCGCTCGCGGGGAAGAAGGAAGTCGGATCGGTATAAAGCCCGGTCGCGCCGAGCGGCCCGGCCGGATACGCCGCCGCCGCGACGGCGACGGAGATCAGGAAGGACGCGAGTCTCACGTGGCAGCCCTTCTACACGACGCCTTCCAGCAAGCGGGTCTTTCCCTGGTTCACGAAATGAACGACAATCGTCTTCCGGTGGCCGGAAAGGGTCTCCTTGGCGATCACCTTTCCGTAGTCGTTCCAGGAGCGATGGTAGATGACCTCTCCCACGCGATAGTCTCCCGCCTCCTGATATTCGCGCGCGTTTTCCGTGGAGAGATCCTCGATGGCGAGATCTTCCCCCTTCGTACGGGCCTCTTCCTTCTCGTTCTCCTCGGCTTCGTCGATATCTTCCTGGTTGAGCATATGCGGAAGGTACCCGCGGCAGCCGGGGCAATTGAGCCAGAGAACGTCCTGATTATCCGATTCCTCGACGATCGGCATTTCGAACGTCTTCTTGCACACGGAGCAGAACTGCTCTATGGTTTTTCCGTGATCCTTCCTTGTTTTGACTTTGCGCTGCGTCACCGGATCCACCCCCAAAAACCGTTGTCAGATTCACGCGGGCCGCTATTGCGAAACGATCCTGCAGCATTCATCGGCTTCCCTCGCCGAGAGAAACCTCATGCCGCACACCGGGCATACGTGCTTTCCGTCCAGCCTGCCCTCGGCTTCCGCTTTCGCGAGCAACCGGTGGAATTTCACGTAGTTCTTATCTCTCTGAAGTAGCGTATCCTCCTTGTCCACTCTCGTCATGTCCACCCTCCCTTTCAGGGATACCGCTTCAAAACCCTACATGATGTGGCTATCAAGCCCGATCCATACCATATATGGTGGGCTTATAGCATGTCTCCTTTCGACTGTCAACAAGATTCCCTGAATTATCGAGAGTACCGACTCTTTAATCTTCAGCGCAGGATGACGACCTTCCGTACCGCGGTCTCGTTCCCCGCGATGACCCGCAGGAAATAGACTCCGGCAGGAACGGTCCCGTTGCCCGCATCGGTTCCATCCCACTCGAGCGTCATCATGCCGCTGTAGACGCTGTTCGAATAGACGACCTTGATGCGCTGACCGAGCACGTTGTAGACGCTGATGTCGACGAGCGTTCTTACCTCGCCGAGCGCGTCCGCCGACGACGGGGCGCCTCCCCCTTGCGCCGCCACGCGGCTACTGCTCGCGTTGCTGAAGCTCTTCGGCACGTTCACCGTGAACAGGACGTGGTCCCGCGTCGGATTGGGAAGCATATTCGAAACGATGCCCGTTCCGACCGGAACGCTCGCCGTCGTCGAGACGTCCTTCGACGAAAACGCATAATCGTGTTTCTCGCCGCGGAACGTGATCGAGAACGTGCCTTCGAGCCTATAGCTATATTTGTGCGTCGCGACCACCGCCGTATCGACGTAGCTGTATGGTATGCACCGATCGCCGGGAATCGCGTATACCGAGTTGTATCTGAGTCCGATCAGGAACAGATTCTTCGACGCCGTGCCGCTGAGCCCGATGCGATTCTCCGCGCGAAAATCTATCGTGTTGAGCCCGGGCACCAGTTCGCCCGATATTTCTTTCGTAATCGCTTCATCCGGAGAGTGCCCCCACTTGCCGTCGGCCGGACTCTCCAATCGCCAACCCTGTTTGTTTATCGAAAGCCATCCGCCCTTGATGTACGGAGCGTAGTTGACGCGGTCCGGGGGATTCTGCTGCGGATTGCGATTCGGAACGGCAATGTTCGTGATCTCCATCGAAAGAAAGTACTCCTCGCCGGGGAGGAGCGTGTCGAGCACTCCCGGCATGCCCAGCAACTCCACCGTGGGCGGGACGGCAAACACTCTCAGATAGGTGGTGGCATCGATCTCCACGCCCGAAATGCCGACCTGCCCCTCCGTGTACTCGCATATCGGCTGCGGCTCCGTGAACGGGGGCGAGCTGCTCTGCATGATGCACGGCACCGTTTCCTGGCACGAAAGATAGAGCGTGTTTCTATTGGAAACGTCGAGATACCCCGACCTGAAGGAGCAGGACTGCGCCGCGGATGCGTACTCGTCCAGCGCCCAGAACGTGTGGCTCATCTCGTGGATGAAGACGCGGCCGAAACCGAGCCCGTTGCCGTAGCGGCAGGCCGGATACGGCACGAGAAGATAGGGCCCGCCGAGGTACGAGTACGCGACGTAGCCGGCGCCGCCCCAGCAGCCGTTATCCGG
>JAPLKY010000297.1 GCA_026387805.1 Candidatus Krumholzibacteriia bacterium | reverse complement strand
TACTCGCCGAGGCTGTGCCCCGCAACGATCGCCGGTTCGATACCCCCCTCCTCTTTCAAGATGCGCGCCACCGCGATGCTGTGGAGGAGGAGCGCGGGCTGGGCGTTCTTCGTTGCCGTGAGCGTTTCCGCATCGCCCTCGAACGAGATGCGCGATATCGGAACGCCGAGGGTCTCATCCGCCCTCTCGTAGAGCTCCCGTGCCCTGGGATAGGAAGCGACGAGATCCTTCCCCATGCCGACGTACTGGGAGCCCTGACCCGGAAATATGAATGCCGCTTTCGTCATGCCTCGGCCCTCTTCCCTCGAACGTTCAGTACTTGAGCAGCGCGGCGCCCCAGGTGAGCCCCCCGCCGAAGGCGACCATAAGGATCAGATCGTCCCGTTTGATGATTTCCTTGTCCTTCGCCTCGCAGAACGCGATCGGAATGCTCGCCGAGCTCGTGTTGCCGACGCGGTCGATATTGACGATGACCTTTTCCGGCGAAACGCCGAGTCTGTTCCGGACGCCGTCGATGATTCGCAGGTTCGCCTGATGGGGAATAACAAAATCTATGTCGGAGATCTTCAATCCCGCGTCCCGAAGCACCGTCTCCGCCGCCCCAACCATCGCCTTGACCGCGTACTTGAAGAGACCGTCCCCCTTCATCTTCACGAATTGCTCCCTGTTCCTGATCCGTTCCTCCGTCAGCGGCGTCCGAGAGCCTCCGACCGGCTGATACAGGAGATCGGTGTAGCTTCCGTCGGTCTTCATGCACGTTGCGAGGATCCCCTCGCCCGACTCGCACGGATCCAGAACGACGGCGCCTGCGCCGTCCCCGAACAGGACGCATGTTGTCCGATCCGTATAGTCGGTAATCCGGGAGAGCGTTTCGACGCCGATGACGAGCGCACGCCGCACCTTGCCGGCAATGATCATCGATTGCGCGATCGTTATCGAATATATGAACCCGGAACAGGCCGCCGCCACGTCGAACGCGGCCGCGTTCCGCGCGCCGATCTCCCTCTGCACGATTGACGCCGTCGAGGGAAACGGGTAATCCGAAGTCGCCGTACCGACGACGATGAGGTCTATGTCCTTCGCTTCGACGCGCGCGTCGGCCATCGCCTTGCGCGCCGCGTTGATCGCGAGATCGCTCGCCGCTTCCTCTTCTTTCGCGATATGCCGTTCCCGAATGCCCGTTCTCGTGACGATCCACTCGTCCGACGTATCGACCATCTTCTCGAAATCGAAATTCGTCAGCACGCGCTCGGGAAGGTAATAGCCCAAACCGGCGAATTTCGCGCTCCGCGGTCCGCTTTCACGAACCATACCTATGACCTCTCGATTCGCTGCCGTATCTTGTCGTTCACGCCGCCCGTGACGAAACGTTCCGCGGCGAGCACGGCATTCTTGATCGCCCTCGGTGAGCTCTTTCCGTGGCTGATGATCACGACGCCGTTCACGCCGAGGAGCGGCATGCCGCCGTACTCGGCGTAATCGAGCTTTCGCTTGATGCCCCGGAAGACGGGCTTCATGAGCCCGGCCCCGATCTTCGCGAGGAAGCGTTTGCCGGCTTCCTCCCTGATCAGGGTGTTTATATAATAAATGATGGATTCTGTAAATTTCAAAACGATGTTGCCGACGAATCCGTCCGTAACGACGACGTCCGCCGCTCCGGTGAAGACGTCCCTCCCCTCGACGTTCCCCTTGAAATTGAGGCCGCTCTTTTCGAGGAGCTCGTACGAACCGCGCGTGAGATCGTTACCCTTCGATTTCTCCTCGCCGATACTGAGGAGCGCGACGCGTGGATTCTCCTTGCCGAAAAAGGTTTCGGCGTAAACCCGAGCCGCGTGCGCGCCCCCAGCATCACCGCGCCCGTGTTCCCCGCGCTCACGAAGGCTTTGACTTTTCCCTCGCGGTGGAGATTCATGCCGACGGCGATCGACGAGGCGCGTTTGCGCCGGATCGCCGTCGCGGGGCTCTCCGACATTTCGATCACTTCGGGGGCGTCGACGATCTCGACGTTCGGAGCCTCGAGCCGTTGCGCGTCGATATGCGCCTCGAGAACGTCGCGTTTTCCGACGAGCACGATCTCGACCCTCTCGGATGCCTCTCGCGCGGCCTCGAACGCGCCTTCGACGATCCCGACCGGGGCCTTATCGCCGCCCATGGCATCGAGCGCGATCTTCATGGGTCCTCCGGGGCGAGGCTATTTCCCTTCCTCGACCTTCGGCTTGACGACTTCGCGGCCCGCATAGTAACCGCAGTTCGGGCATACCGTATGCGGCGGCTTCGGCTGGTGACAGTGGGAGCACGGGGTGAGCGCCGGCGCTTCGGCCTTGAAATGGGTTCTTCGCTTTCTCCCCCGCGTCTTCGAATGGCGATGTTTCGGGTTTGCCATGGGCTTCCTCCTCGTTACGTCTCACGATGCTGGTTCGGGGAAATATTTACGTTTTGCTCTCCCCATTCAAGAATTTTTTCAGCGCTCCCCAGCGTGGATCGCCGATTCCGGGATCGCACCCGCACTCACCCTCGTTGAGATTCGCCCCGCATTTCATGCAAACGCCCCTGCAATCCTCCCGGCACAGGAGCTTGATCGGGATCTCCAGGATGAGCGCTTCCCGTACGCGCGGGTACAGATCGAACATCGTGTCCCCCTGGACCGGAATCGACACGATGTCTTCCTCATCAACGCCGTCGGGCGGAGGCGCCTGCTCCCCCCGGTGCAGAATGAACGTAAACGCCGTATCGATCGGCAGTTCAGAGGAACCGAGGCAACGATGGCACTCCGCGCGAACGCTACCCCTCACGCGCGCCTCCACGCAATAGCTGCTCGCCGACCTGGTGACGGTGGCGTTCACCGCCACGGCGCACGCCGCATTTCCCCCTTCGGGTGTCGGAAGATCGAACGTTCCGTCGAACGAAAAGGTCGACCGCGTTTCGACGCGGCCGAGGTCGAGCTCCATGGGACCCGTATCGTCGTTCATGAGGCTATAATATCATTTTTCATGAAATACGATAGCAAGCTCTTTTTCCGCGGATTCCCGCGAATCGGATGCGTGCACGGCGTTCCGCTGCAAGTCCGTGCCGTACATGTACCGGATAGTGCCCGGGCGCGCCTTCGCGGGATCGGTCGCACCGACGAGCTCGCGGAGAAGCTCGATGGCCCCTTCCTTCTCGAGCTCGATCCCCACGACGTCGCCCGAGGTGATGTAGCCGACGAGGTCGACGAAGAAATGCTTGCCGTCGTGCATCGCGTAGAATGAACGCGCGCGGGGAGCGTCGAACGCGAACTGTTTCATCCTGACGATGCGGAACCGGTTCTTGACGAGAAGATCGATGATTTCCCCCTGCTTGCCGGATCTCACCGCTTCGGGCTTTATCATGAGAAACGTTCTGTCCACGAAAACCTCCGTCGCCGGCCTCTCGAGGCGGGCGCGCACAGTTCAGCGTTTTCCTTTTTTCGCTGCGCCCTTCGACGAAACGAGCCGCGCCACGAGATCGACGATTTCGCCCGGGATCGCCGCGACGTCGACGCCGACCGCCTTGAACGCGGCGATCTTCTCGGCCGCCGTTCCCGAGCCTCCCGAGACGATTGCCCCGGCGTGTCCCATCCGTTTTCCCGGAGGAGCGGTCTGCCCCGCGATGAACGCGGCGACCTTCTTCGGATAGCCCCTCGCGATCATGGCGGCCGCCTCCTCCTCGTCGCTCCCGCCGATCTCCCCGATCAGGACGACGCACTCGGTCTCCTCGTCCTCCGCGAAAAGCTCGAGGGCGTCGAGAATGTTCGTGCCGACGATCGGATCGCCGCCGATGCCCAGGCAGGACGACTGGCCGAACCCGCTCTTCGTCAAGTGATGCACGACCTCATAGGTGAGCGTCCCGCTCCTCGAAACGACGCCGACCGAGCCCCGCGCGTGGATCGATCCCGGCATGATCCCGATCTTGCATTTCCCGGGCGATATGATGCCCGGGCAGTTGGGGCCGATGAGCCGAGCTCCGCGCTCGCGGAGGTACGGAAGGACCCGCACCATGTCGAGGACCGGCACGCCCTCGGTGATGCAGACGACGAGCTTGATGCCGGCATCCGCCGCTTCGCAGATCGCATCGGTCGCGAACGCCGCCGGGACATAGATGACGCTCGCGTCGGCCCGCGTCTCAGCCACCGCCTCGGCCATCGTGTTGAATATGGGGACGCCGCCCTCGGTCTTCTGTCCACCCTTGCCCGGCGTGACCCCGCCCACGACCTTCGTCCCGTAGGCGATCATCTGACTCGCGTGGAACGCTCCGTCCCGCCCCGTTATTCCCTGGACGATCACGCGGGTCGTTT
>JAPLKY010000144.1 GCA_026387805.1 Candidatus Krumholzibacteriia bacterium | reverse complement strand
CTCGCCGCGATCGAGCTTTACAGCCTCCACCTCATCGCGTGGAAAACGGGCGCATACGAAGACGCGCTCGAATTCCTCGCATGGTCCCGATCGCTTTCGGACCTCGTCACGCGCGGATTCTACGATCCCGAGCGCAAATGCTTCTATCCCATGGACGCGGACGGGAGATTCGTCACCGCGTACCTCCCGGGGCAGCTCCTGCCGCTCGTCGTTGACGGAAACCTCGGCCGATTCGCGCACCGGAGAATCGCCGCCGCGTACCTGGAGAGAAGCTCGGCGGCAGCGCCCGCGCCGCCGCGGAAGGCCGGCGATCCGGGCGACCCGTGGACCGATCCCTCCATGCGATTCATGATGCTCGATCTGCTCTCCGCCGCGGTGCCGGAGGATGGCGCGCTCTTCGCGTCGCTCCGCGCCTCGGCCCTCGCCGGCATGGGCGCGGGGGGAACGGGTCAGGTCCCGTGGACCGATTACTGGCGCGAGAATCGCACGGTCGCGAGCCGCCTCTTTCCCCGCTGGAGAACGATATCGCCGCTCGTGAATCTCACGCTCCTCTTCGAGCGGGATGCGCTCGTTCAGCCGAAGGAAATTGCCGGACTGCGCTCCGGAATCGATTCGCTCGCCGCGGCGCTTTCCGGAGAAACGATGAGTCTCGAATCGTACAAGGACGCCATCAGCGTCGTGAACCGGATGCTCGCGAGATTCTCGCGGTTCTCGCAGCTTCTCGATTCGCCGAAGGAGAACTGGAGGATCATCGACGGAGCGAAGTGGCGGCGCCTTTCCCCGCGGGTAAAGAGACTCATCATGGAGACGCTCGCCGGCGCCCCCGCCGATCTCGCGGCCGCGAAGGCGGAGCTTTCCTCCCGGCTCGAGCGGGAATGCGGCATCGCGTTCACGCTCGGTCTCCCCGAGAAACCGATTCCCCGGGGATCCGCGGTGGAATTCTCGGCGTCCCTTCGCACGGTGCGCGACACGCTCGCCGCCTCCCAGTTCTATCTGCAGATCGGCGATCAGAGATGGAAGATCATGGAAAGCGCCCGCCGCGTCACGCTCGTGCCGAACGGCGAGCCGTTCATCTATAACGGCACATTGTCGCTTCCGCCCACGACCGAACCGGGCGTCGTCACGCTCGGCGCATCCCTCGATTTCGTTCACGATGGACGCATGGTCGAAATCCGCAGCATCGAAAGCGTCGCCGTGACGAAGGAGTTCGACGCCGTGCTCGACCTGCCCGACGGGAGAAGAGTCGGCAGGAAACCCGTTCGTCTCGCTCTCGCGCTCAGATGCCGGACCGACCGCGACCTCCAGGGGACGGTCGATGGAACGATTCTCCGCGAGTTCTCGACGACGCCGGCGCTCCCCGCCCGCTTCCTCCTGCGGGCGGACGCCGGGCGCGCCGATCTCGAAATCTCGGTCATGCCGAAGGGTATGATCTCCCCGGGGCGCTATCCCTTCTCGCTGACCCTGACGCTCGACGGCAAACCGGTCGCTCTGTTCAAGGAAAGCCTCGTCCGTCCGTTCAACTGGCTCCATCTCGGGGCTCTCGCAAAGGCGGATGACCCCCTCAGGAACGCCGTTTCGTTCCAGAGCGATCTTTTCAAATCCTACACCGCCTCCGACGGGCGCGAGCTGCGGTGGAGCGAGGTTCCTTCGAGCGCAATCGATAACGAGGGCTCCCTGCAGCCCGAGCGGCTCTACGGGAAGACGCCCGGCCGTTGCGCACTGTTCTACACGGTCGTCGACGCGCCGGCGCGCGCGAGACTCATCTGGAGGCTCGCGACGAAAAACGCATCATCCCTCTGGATCAACGGCGAGCCCGTCGTACCGGGGACGGATGCGCGGTTCGAAGGGGCGAGCGGATCGGTCGAGCTCAGAAAGGGTCCGAACTCCATTCTCATCGCGGTATCCTGGGACGATGCGCCCGACGGCATTTCATTCGATCTCGGAGACGACAACGGGCTGCCTCCTTCCGGGCTGGGCAACGAGCTGGAGGATATCATCGACGGCTACGAACGCCTCAACGTGGTCCGGGATTCCAGGAAGAAGGACCCCCCCGCCCCCGAGCAGCTCAACGACGTCGTGATCGCGTACACGGATCCCCGGGCGTCGGAGGTCTCGATCATCGGCTCGTTCAACAATTGGGAAGCGGGCGCGACGCAGATGAAGAAGGAAAGAAAGGGCGCGTGGACGGTGACCCTGCACCTCCGCGCGGGAAGATACCCGTATAAATTCCTCGTGAATCGAAAACAGAAAATCGCGGATCCGACGAACGCGATGACCGAGCCGGACGGCTTCGGCGGCAGCAGTTCAATTCTCGAGGTCAAGTAGAAGGAGCGCACGTGGCACGAAGAACGAATAAGCGGCGGCTCATGCTCGTCTTCGGCACGAGGCCCGAGGTGATCAAGCTCGCGCCCGTGATCGAGGAGCTCCGCGCGAGGCCGGGAAAATACTCCGTCGCCGCCTGTTTCACCGCTCAGCACCGGGAGATGTGCGAGCCGCTCCTCCGTTTCTTCTCGATCAAGCCGGCCTACGACCTCGACATCATGATCGAGAAGCAATCGCTCATGCATATCGCGACGCGAACGATGCAGCGGCTCGACGAGGTGCTCTCGCGCGACGCGGCGGACATGATCATCGTGCAGGGGGATACGACCTCGGCGTTCGCCGCCGCTCTCCTCGCCTTCTACCGGCGCATCCCGGTCGCCCACGTCGAGGCCGGCCTCAGAACGTACGATATATGGAATCCGTACCCCGAGGAGATGAACCGCAGGCTCATCGGAAGCATCGCACGGCTCCATTTTGCTCCGACCAAAAAGGCCGCCCTCGCGCTCGCGAACGAGGGAGTCCCGCGCGGGAACGTGTACGTCACGGGCAACACCGTGATCGACGCGCTGCACCTCGCGCTCGCGAAGAAGAAGACCGGGGCCGCCCGCCCGGCGCGCGGAGCGCGCCGCGGGAGAAAGCTGATACTCGTGACCGCGCACCGGAGAGAGAGCTTCGGGGAGGGAATCGAAGAGATCTGCGCGGCGATTCTCGATCTGGTCAGGCGGAACGAGGATATCGAGATCTTCTTCCCCGTGCATCCGAATCCCGCGGTCAAGAAGCCGATCGAGCGCGCGCTCTCCCGGCATCCGCGCATCACCCTTTCCCCGCCGCTCGAATACATGGATCTCATCGGCGTCATGAAGGAGAGCAGCATCGTGCTCACGGATTCGGGCGGCATTCAGGAGGAGGCCCCCGCGCTCGGCCTTCCCGTCGTCGTGATGCGGGACGAGACGGAGCGACCCGAGATCGTCGAGGCCGGAGGCGCGGTCCTCGCGGGGGCGCACCGGGACCGGATCGTCGCCGAGGTCGAGCGTATTCTGGGAAACCGGCGCGTGTACGAACGGATGGCCCGCGTGAGAAATCCCTTCGGCGACGGTCTCGCGTCGCGGCGCATCGTCCGGATCATCGATGAATGGTTCCGTCCGCGCGGAGCGAAGGACCAGCGGGCCTTCAGAAGCAAGGTGGAATTCCGTCCATGAGCGGCATGAAAGAACGAGGCGGTCCCGCAGGCCGGCGCATTGCCTTCGCGCTGGCCCTCGCCGCTCTCGGCGCGTTCGCCGTCCGCGGCGCGCTCGCCGAGACGCCGAGACGGATATGCGCATCGATCGAGTCGCACTATTACGTTTTCGATTCGCGGTTCTTCGGTCTCGAGAGCGCGTTCGGCGCGGGCGCGGCGTTGCGCTACGAGCTCGCCTCCGATTTCTATTTCGAGAACGAGATTGGAGTGTTCGGCGCGGACGAGGACGGCGCGGACGTCGATGGGCTCGACTATCGACTGAACCTCTTCGTGATCGTTCCGCTTCTCATCCCGGTTCCCTACCGGCCGGTCGCCCGGCTCGGCGTCGGATTCCTGTCGGTCAATCCCGTCACGGCGACGCCGACGGACACGTACCGCCCGACGCAGACCACCTTCTACATTCTCGGCGGCGCGGGAGTGACGCGGCCCCTCTTCGGAAACATGCTCCTCGAGGGGAGCGCCAGCGTCTGGGTCACGCCGTACACGTACCGGATCTACCGCTTCAACCGCCTCGACGTGGACACGAGCAACGAGCGATTCACGCATCTCGCGATATCGCTCGCGCTCACGTATACGTTCTGATTTCCGGGAATATCAGGGAACGTAGATCATCTTGATCGTCTTCGTCACGTTCCCCGTTCGAAACACGCAGAAGTAGATGCCCGCGGCTACGCCGCCCTTCGCCGGAGCCCACCGGATCGTTTGCGTGCCGCGCTCGTACCGCCCCTCAGTGAGACGCGCGACCCGTTTCCCCGAGACATCATAGAGGTCGATCGCGACGGAGCCCTGCTCCGGCATAAAGAAGCTCAGCGTGGTCTCCCGCGCGAAGGGATTCGGATAGTTCTGATCGGCGATGAACGGGAACCGCTCGATGCCGTACGGCCCGGCGAGCCCGTATCGTTTCTCTCTGTCGCCGTTCAGATAGGTGACGATCAGATAGGCATACGACCTGCCGGGTTCGACGGAATAGTCCTTGAAGAAGAATGATCCCGATGCGCTTCTGAGCGTATCCGGCGTCACGATCACTCCCGTCGGCGCCCCATCCGCAAAACGGTAGAGGAGACAACCCCGGATCCCAGGTACGTCCTTCAGCGCCCACTCGGCGAGCAGGTAATCCCGTCCCGCGGTGACCGCGGCGACCGATACTATCTCGACGCTGTACGGCCCGGCGAGCCTGTACTGCTCCTCTCTTTCGCCGTTCAGATACGTGACGATCAGATAGGCATACGACCTACCGGGTTCGACGGAGAAGTCCTTGAAGGAGAATGACCCCGACACGCTTCTGAGAGTATCGGGTGTTACGCACACTCCCGTCGGCGCCCCATCCACGAAACGATAGAGGAGACAGCCCCGGATCCCCGGTATGTCCTTCAGCACCCACTCGGCGAGCAGGTAATCCGGCCCGGCGGTAACCGAGGCACTCAGATACACCGATACCATTTCGATGCTGTACGGCCCGGCGAGCCCGTATCGCTCCTCCCTTTCGCCGTTCAGATACGTTACGATCAGATAGGCATACGACCTGCCGGGTTCGACCGAAGAATCCTTGAAGGAGAATGATCCCGATGCGCTTCTGAGCGTATCCGGCGTCACGATCACCCCCGTCGACGCCCCGTCCACAAAACGGTAGAGGAGACAACCCCGGATCCCCGGCGTGTCCTTCAGCACCCACTCGGCAAACAGATAATCCCATCCCGCGGTAACCGAGGCACTCAAGTACACCGCCGATACTATCTCGACGGTTACCTGAATCGTCGACGGTTGCCCGTCCCCCCCGACGACGACCAGATTCCATCTCCCCGCGTACAGCGAGCTGATCGGAAAGGTCGCGACGATCCGCTCTTCGCCGCGCCAATCAACGGAAACCGATCTGACCGTATCGAATCCGAGCGCGAGATATGCGGTCGCCACGTACCCCATCCATGAGCCGCGGATATCGAGCACCGCCTCCGCGTCGCGCTCCTTGTCGATCGTATCGGGCAGCACGGCAACGATGGCGGGTGCCGGCATGCCGCCGCTGAACGTCGCGGAGATGTTCGAAGAGCCGTACACGACGCCCGCGATTTGCACCGGCGAGAGAACGCCATCGTTCGTCTGGCTGCGCGGAATCGTCGTGGGGCCGAATTCCCGGTTGTTCGAGGTCCCCGGATAGGGATCACCGTCGTCCCCCTGATTGCCGCCGGGCGCGAGAAGATCGTAATTGCCGTCGGCCTCCTCGAGAACGAGTCCGCGCGTCTGCGTATTGCTCGCGCCCCCGCTGTTCCCGAGGGCGGTGTAGGCGGTGCTGTTCTCGGCGTGCCAGAGGAGCATTCCCTGCCCCGGAAGGTTCGCGTCGAAGCCGGATCTCCGTCTGTTCTCGACGAGAAGATACTCGGCCGGCGGAGAGCCGTTCCGCCACGCCCCCGAATCGAGCTCGAAATCGGCGGAATAGGAGAGCCCGCCGCCGTCGATTTGCACGTTATCGACGTTGAAAACGTATCGCGGGTCCGAAGCGTAGCCTCCATCACTGCGCCCTCCCTCTCGAGGAGGAGCCTGCCGAAATCGAAGTCATCTTCCGAATCGATTGTCACGTCATAGCGCATCGTCACGGGACGCGAGGCGTCGACGGAGAACTCGTGGAACACCGATTCGTTCCAGCCGTTTCCGTAGCCGCCCCCGCGCGGCCATCCGCGCACGCTCGCTTCCGCATCGTTGTATGCGCATACGAGCGCATGGCTGTTCGTCGCATACGTCGTTCGCTTGAAACGCCGCGTCGGAAGCGGGAATTTCAGGACGTCGCCGGTCGCGGCGACGGGGTCCAGATCGAGCGTCCGCGCGCGCCGGCCGATCTCGACGGGATTGAGCCATCCGAGCTGCTCGCGGGACCACGCGCACGGGTGCGCCGGGGAGGCCGGAGTATTCCAGTTGCCCGATCCCATGAGCCCCCAGTATCCGATGCCGCTCGAGCCGCCGTTCAGGTCGTAGAGGTCCGGAAGCCCGATCGCGTGCCCCAGCTCGTGGCATATGACGCCGATCTCGATTATCCCCGTATCGCACGAAAGGGACGGAACGACGATATAGTCGTCTATCCTGACGGAGCCGCCCCCCGCCGCGGGATCGTTCGTCGGGTACGGCTCACCTCCCGAAACGGGCCACTGGCTGTAGGTCCACGAATGCGACCAGATGTGCGGCGAGATGCCGTCGCACTCCGCTCCGAACGTCGGATGAACCACGAGCAGCACGTCGACGAACCCGTCGTCGTCCCCCGAGTTCGGAATGCCGTCGGGACCGTCGTTGTCGAACGCGCCAAAATCCGTAGAGGGATCGAGGGCATCGAGTATTTCCTTTATCATGTCGCCGGTCCGCGCCGTGCCATAGGGCGGCGGCAGGTAGCCCTGAGAGGACCCTCCCGTGTAATAGTATTCGTCCTGCGAAAGCTGCACCCAGTCGAATACGGTTCCCGTGACGTCGAAGAGACCGTACGAGACCTCGTTCCAGTATTGATGGATCGTGCCGGGCGTCCAGGGCCCGGTGAAGAACTCCGTGTCGAACGCGTTCCTCGTGAAGGGGGCGACGGAGATATCGTTGTAGAGACCGAGCACGACCGGGATCGCGAGCTCCCCGCCGAGCGCAGCGCCGGCGTCGTGCAGAGCGGTTCCGGCGGGAGAGCGGAGAAGCCGGTACCGCACGTCGCCGCGCACCTGATTCGCGCGACGCTCGAGCCAGGCGCGCTTGAGCATGAAGGCGTCCTTCGATCGTCTCTTGAGCTCGAGGTACCGAGGCGGAAGCGCTCCGCCGTTCCGCGGGGAGACGATCCCCGCCCACATCTCGCGCGCGAGCAGAAGAATGCACGCCGCCACGAGGACTCTCGCCGCCGTCGATTTCATCGCTCACCTGCCGATTCGCGAGCCGGCCGCTCTCGCCGGCGAATCACTCCGTTGGATTTATCACGGCCTTGAAAGAGGTCGCCGGGACCATCGTCTGTCCCTCGTCGCACTGCGCGATGCCGATGAAATCGCTTCTCGCGTGCGCAAGGAGCGCGATCTCGGCGTTCTTGAGACCGGGCGGAACGCTCAGGGTCAGCGCATGGAGCACGAGCTTCGGCCCCGGGACGCACGGGAAGGTCTCGCTGATCCCCTCGTCGAACGTTCCGAGAAGCGCGACGCGCTGATTGTAATAAACGTCGTTCTCGATCTTGACCTCCGGCGGAAGCACGAGTCGGTATTCGACCGCGGCGATCGGCATCGTCTCGGGAAAATTCACGATGATGTAGATCGTGGTCTGCCGATCCCGGCTCCCGAGTTTGATCGTGCGCTTCACGCCCTCCGCGTCGAAGAACACGCCGAAACTCACCTCTCGGGAGACGTAAGAAAGCGTCGTATCCGCGCGGGTCGTGTCGGCCGGAGCGTTCTCGGCCTTCTTCCCGCTCTTCGCGCATGAGAACACGAGGGGCAGGAGCAGGAGCGCGACGAATGCGAGACGCACGCGCTGACGAATAGTCATCGAACTACCTCCCTTGAATGAATGCTCGAATCTTCCGCCTCACGCATCATCGGAACGTTTTATAATAGATGCAATCGCCGTCTTTTACAACGCATTTCGATCACATTCCCGTTGACCGTTCGCCCGGCATCGGCTAGGATAGCGAATACTCTATTCGCGCTCCCGGCTCCCACGACCGGGCGCGCAGGCATCAAACCTCCCGAGGAGGTATCTCCCTTGAAAGCCAAGAAGGACAAGTTCGAGATTCTCTTGAAAAAGCGCGAGCAGGCGCTCCTCGGCGGCGGCGTCGAGAGGATACAGAAGATCCACGAATCGGGACGCCTTACGGCGCGCGAGCGGATCCACGTGCTTTTCGACGAGGGAACCTTCCAGGAGCTCGGCGTTTTCGTCACGCACCGATCGACGTGGCCGGGCATGGAGGAGAACCGGATCGTCGGCGACGGGGTCGTCTGCGGGCACGGGCTCGTGAACAGCCGCAACGTCTTCGCGTTCGCCCAGGACTTCACCGTCTTCGGCGGCAGTCTCAGCGAGGCCAACGCGGGCAAGATCACGCGCCTCCTCGATATGGCGATGGAAAACGGCTCTCCCGTCGTGGGCCTCTGCGACAGCGGCGGCGCCCGCATACAGGAAGGGGTGGCGAGCCTCGGCGGATACGCGGACATATTCCTGAGGAATACGCTCGCCTCGGGCGTGATCCCGCAGATATCCGCCATCATGGGACCGTGCGCCGGGGGCGCGGTCTACTCCCCGGCGATCACCGATTTCATATTCATGGTCAAGGACACGAGCCACATGTTCATCACGGGCCCCAACGTCATCAAGAAGGTGACCCACGAGGACGTGACCTTGGAGGAGCTCGGCGGCGCGCTCACCCACAACAGCAAGAGCGGCGTCGCCCACTTCATGGCGGAGAACGACGAGGATTGCATCGCGAGGATCAAGGAGCTTCTGTCGTACCTTCCGCAGAACAACCTCGAGGATCCGCCGTACGCCGCGCCAAGCGACGACCCGGGCCGCAAGGAGCCGAAGCTGGCCGACGTCGTTCCCGACGATCCCCGGCAGCCGTACGACGTCACCGAGATCATCGACTTTATCGTCGATAACGGCGCTTTCTTCGAAGTGCAGCCGCTCTGGGCCAGGAACATCGTCGTCGGCTTCGCGCGCCTGAACGGGCACGTCGTGGGCGTCGTCGCGAACCAGCCCCTCCATATGGCGGGGGTTCTCGACATCGATTCCTCGATCAAGGGCGCACGTTTCGTCCGCTTCTGCGACGCCTTCAACGTTCCGCTCATCACGATCGAGGACGTGCCCGGCTTCCTTCCGGGCACGCAGCAGGAGTGGAGCGGCATCATCAGGCACGGCGCGAAGCTCATCTTCGCCTATTGCGAGGCGACCGTGCCCAAGATAACCGTGATCACGCGGAAGGCCTATGGGGGCGCATACTGCGTCATGTCGAGCAAGCACATCAGGGGAGATTACAACATCGCCTGGCCGACGGCGGAAATCGCGGTCATGGGCGCGGACGGCGCCGTCAACATTCTCTACCGCAAGGAGATCTCATCGGCCGAGGATCCCGAGATCGAGCTCCAGAAATACATCGATATGTACGTCGAATCGTTCGCCAATCCTTACGTCGCGGCATCTTTCGGCTATCTCGACGATGTCATCAGCCCCGAGAACACGAGGCCGATGATCATCCACGCCCTCGAGAATCTGCTCAACAAGCGGCAGCAGCTTCCGCCGAAGAAGCACGGTAACATCCCGCTCTGAGAGGTCTCCCATGCCCGTCAAGAAGAAGAGGAGCCTCACCGAAGAGATCAGGAACTGGGAAGAAGGAACGTATCATCCCTTCCGCGTAAAGGCGGGAGAGCGAAAGAGCGCCTTCGCGACGACCTCCGGAATCGAGATGAAGCCGCTCTATACCCCGCTCGATTCCCCCGATTCTTCGTACCTCGAACGCCTTGCCTTCCCCGGAGCCTATCCCTACGCGAGAGGCGTTTACCCCACGATGTTCAGGGGAAAATTCTGGACGATGCGGCAGTACGCGGGCTTTGGTTCCGCGGAGGAGACGAACCTGCGCTTCCGCTACCTCCTCGAGAAGGGCCAAACGGGACTCTCGATCGCATTCGACCTTCCGACCCAGATGGGCTACGACTCGGACGATCCGATAGCCGAAGGAGAAGTTGGAAGAGTCGGCGTGGCAATCGATTCCATTGATGATTTCAGAGGTCTCATGAATGATATTCCTCTGGAGAAGGTCAGCACTTCGATGACCATCAACTCGACGGCCGCGATTCTGCTCGCGATGTACGTCGTGCTCGCCGAGGAAACGGGCGTCCCGCTCTCGAAGATTTCGGGAA
>JAPLKY010000133.1 GCA_026387805.1 Candidatus Krumholzibacteriia bacterium | reverse complement strand
TCGATCAGGGAGGGGGCGTTCACGTTCTCCCGGGCGTGGGAGGGATCACCTATAACGTCGTGGTCGGCGATTCTGCCTTCGACTTCGCGGGCGACCACGTGGAGCCTGCCGTGAGCATGACGCTCGACGAGAGGGAGAAGGACGGCGCGAACCTCGGGGCGCTCTGCATCCTCGCGTGCATCGGCAACGAGGCGCGCGTCGTGAGCGGCGAGGCGCAGCACGCGCGGGGCTTCGTGACGGGCAAGCACGGCGGCGTGGAGCACGTCATCGTCGATTTTGCGCCGCACGTTCTCGACAAGCTCGTCGTCGGGGATCGTATCCAGATCAAGGCGTTCGGTCTGGGGCTCAAGCTGAAGGATTTTCCCGATGTGCAGCTCATGAGCCTCGATCCGGATATGCTCCAGAAGATGGGAATCGTCGCCCTGGGCAAGCAGCTCGTCGTGCCGGTGACGCACGTCATTCCCGCCTCGATCATGGGCTCGGGGACGGGCTCGCGGCACAGCTTCAGCGGGGATTTCGATATCCAGGTCGCGGATAAGGATCTCACGCGGAAATACGGGCTCGAGAGTCTTCGCCTCGGCGACGTCGTCGCCATCCGGGACGCGGACTGCAGGTTCGGGAGGTCGATCAGGTCGGATGCGATCACGATCGGGGTCGTCATACACGCTTCCTGCGTCATCAGCGGGCACGGTCCCGGCGTCACGGTAATCATGACGGCGTCGAAAGACTTCATTATGCCGAAGATTGAACGGAATGCCAACATCGCGCATTACCTCGGCGTCGGACGGTTTCGCCGGCCCGCGCCGCGGGGCCGTCGGAGGGTGAAATAGCGCTCAGTTCTCGTGTACGCGCCCGATTCGGACGGGAGGCGATCGCGCGGAGCGCGGGCTGCATGGTTCTGGCCGCGATCCTCGCGGGGGCGGAGCCTGCGCTCGCCGGGCTCTCCGTCCGCGGCGCCGTCGCCGGAGCGGCGCTTCCGTCGCCGGGCGGATCTTCTGCGCGGAAATGCTCCTCCTCTTTGCGCGAGCTTCTCGCCGCGACCCGGGCAGCGGATACGATCGCCGTCTGGATCTATCTCGCCGACAGAGGGACCGCCGCGCGGGCGGGGGACGCGCCATGCCTCTCCGCGCGGGCGGCGCATCGTCGCGTTCTCCGCGGAAACGCGTCCGTCGGCTCGCTCGACCTGCCCGTTCAACGTGCATACGTCGACTCGCTTCGCGATCACGCGGCGAGGATCCGTCATGTGTCCCGCTATTTCAATGCGGTGAGCGCGGAGATGGAGGCTCGGGAGATCGAAGCGGTCTGCGAATACGGATTCGTGCGATCGGTGGATCTCATCGCCGCGCATCGCCGGCTCCCCGATCCGACGGCTGATCGGGCGCGCGGATCGGCCCCGACGCGGGCCGCGTGCGCCGAATGCAGCCTCGATTACGGGGCGAGCTTCGATCAGCTGAACCTGGTGGGCGTCATCGATCTTCTCGAAGAGGGCTACAACGGTTCAGGAAGCATCTCGGGCGGGGATCCCGTGCTCATCGCGATTCTCGACACCGGCTTCAGGCTCGATCATGCGGCGCTCGCGGACGTCCGGGTGGAGGCGCAGTACGATTTCGTCAATAACGATTCCGTGACTTCGAATCAGCCCGGAGACCCGGCCAATCAGGACATGCACGGGACGACGGTTCTCGGCGTCATCGCCGGGCATGCGGAGGGGGATCTCATAGGCCCGGCGTGGGGCGCGCGGTATCTTCTCGCCAAAACCGAGATCGTAGGCTCCGAGACCCCCATCGAGGAGGATAACTGGGTCGCGGGCATCGAATGGGCGGACAGCGCCGGCGCCGACGTCGTCACGAGCTCGCTCGGGTATTTCGATTGGTACACGCGTAATCAGTTCGACGGCAATACAGCCCTGTGCACCCGGGCCGCGGACATCGCCGCGTCCCACGGGATCGTCGTCGTCAATTCCGTCGGCAATGAGGGAATCTCGGGGCTCGTCGCTCCGGCGGACGGAGACAGCGTGTTCGCGATCGGCGCGGTCGATCGCGACGGCGTGATCGCCTCCTTCAGCTCGCGGGGGCCGACCACGGACGGGCGCATCAAGCCCGATTTCACGGCGATGGGAGTGGGTGTACGGAGCGTGGCGCTCTCTGCCGGATACGGTTCGTACAACGGAACATCCTATGCGGCGCCGATCGTCGCGGGCGTCTTCGCCCTGTTGCTCGAGATCCATCCCGAATGGAGCCCGATGGAAATGCAAGATACGCTGCGCGCCACTTCTTCCAGGAGCTCGACCCCCGACAACACGTACGGGTGGGGTATCCCGTACGCGATGCTGACCGCGCGGCCCGCCGAACCGGTCTCCTATTCGACGGCATATCCGAATCCGTTCAGCATCGCGACGACCATCTATGTCTCACTGCGTTCTCCGCGCTCGGTGACGGTCAGGGTCCACGACTGCCGGGGATCGATGATCAAGTCGCTCGCCGAGAGAAGAGCCATTCAGCGATCCCTGACGCTCAGCTGGGACGGCACGAACGAACGGGGGGATCGGGTCGCAAGCGGGGTCTATTTTCTCGCCATCGGTTTGGGCGGCTCCACGAAGACCATAAAGGCCGTTCTCATCCGCTGACTTTTCGCCGCCCCATCGACGACGGCCGCCAGCCATTCGCTCGGCTCGCTTCCCGTCCGGAAACCTCATCCGGAGCATAATTCCATTGCCATTTGCGGCCCGTTGGGAATAGACTTGCCGCGTGGTGCGCAGGTCGTTGGATGCCACCCAATATGTTGATGTGAAGTAAGATAGGAGGTCTCCGGTGGAGCCCAGATTCGTATTCTTCTTCGGAGGCGGCACGGCCGCGGGAAACAAGAGCATGAAGGAAATACTCGGCGGCAAGGGCGCCGGGCTCGCCGAGATGACGAATCTCGGAATTCCCGTGCCGGCGGGATTCACGATATCGACGGAGGTCTGCTCGTATTTCTACGAGCACGACGGCGCCTATCCGCGGGGGCTTCGGGAGGAGGTAGAGGAGAATCTCCGCGCCGTCGAGAGGATTATGGGCGGGAAGTTCGGCGGCGAGGAAGCGCCCCTTCTTCTGTCGATACGTTCCGGCGCGCGCGCAAGCATGCCCGGCATGATGGACACCGTTCTGAACCTCGGTCTCAACGACGTCACGGTGAAGGCGCTCGCGCATTCGACCGGGGACGAGCGCTTCGCGTACGAT
>JAPLKY010000226.1 GCA_026387805.1 Candidatus Krumholzibacteriia bacterium | reverse complement strand
TTGTGCGTGAGCTCGGCGAGCGGATTCGTCTGGTCCATGAACTGCGAGAGCTGGCTCGAACCGAAGAACGACTGGATGACCGCGCTGATCGTGCGCGCGTTCACGAGATCGTACGGCGTGGGGCTTTCCGTCTCCTGGATCGTCATGCGCTCGCGGATGATCCGCGCCATGCGCGCGAGCCCCACGGAGAACTGGTTCGAGAGAAGCTCGCCGACGGAGCGCACCCGGCGATTGCCGAGATGGTCGATGTCGTCGACCGGTCCGTCGAGCTCCTTCAGCTGGATGAGATTGGCCACGACCGCGACGAAATCCTTTTCGGTCAGGGTCGTCGTGTCCATGGGCACGTCGATCTGGAGCCGCCGGTTCATCTTGTGACGGCCGACCTTCTCGAGATTGTAGCGCTTCGGATTGAAGAACAGCCTGTCGAGGAGCGCCTTCGCCGTATCGGCGTTCGGCGGATCCCCCGGACGCATGAGATTGTAGAGGCGCTTGAGCGCCTCCTCGGCGTTCGAGGTGGGATCCTTGTCGATGGTCTTGATGATCACGTCCTCCTCGAGATTCCCTTCCTTCACGACGAGAACGATCTTCGCGACCTTCGCCATCTTCATCTTCTCGAGATCGGTCTCGGAGATCGGCTTGCCGGCTTCGAGGATGACCTCTCCCGTCTCGCGGCTCGCGACGTCCTCGGCGACGTAGCGTCCGACGAGCCCGCCGTCCTTCTTGCCCGACCGCCCGGAGAGGTCGACGACCTCGGTCCGGTGGAACAGCTTGATGATCGCGCTGTTGGGCTCGAATCCCATCGCCTTGAGGAGCACCGTGACGGGTATCTTCCTCCGGCGATCGATATAGACGTACATGATGTCGTTCACGTCGATCGTGAATTCGACCCATGATCCGCGGTACGGGATGATGCGGGCGTTGAAGAGGCGCTTGCCGTTCGGGTGAAAGTCGTCGTCGAAGACGACGCCCGGAGAACGGTGGAGCTGGCTCACGATCACCCGCTCGGCGCCGTTGATGATGAACGTCCCCATGTCGGTTATCAGGGGAATCTCGCCGAGGTATACCTCGCTCTGGATGATGTCCTTGATGACCTGCTCGCCATCCTGGTTCTCGCGCACGACGAGCCGGAGCGCCGCCTTGAGGGGAGCCGCGAACGTGAGGTCGCGCTCCTTGCATTCCTCGACGCCGTACTTCGGCTCGCCGATGGAGTATCCGAGAAACTCGAGCGTGAACTCTCCGCGCGCGGAAACCACAGGAAAGACGGAGTGGAACACCGATTCGAGACCGATGCTCTCCCGCTTGTCCATCGGGACGTTGCGCTGAAGAAATCGCTCGTATGACGCGAGCTGGACTTCCAGGAGATGCGGGATGTCCACCACCTGCGGAATCTTCGCAAAATCGATTCGCTCAGGCACCGTGATCATTTAAAATGACCCCTTCTGTTACAGGCCAATCCCGGCATTGCGATGCTACTTGATCTCGACGACTCCGCCGACCTCTTCGACCTTTTTCTTGATTTCTTCGGCTTCCTGCTTGTTCACGGCCTCCTTGATCGCCTTCGGGGCCTCTTCGACGAGCTTCTTCGCCTCGATGAGGCCGAGGCCCGTGATCGCGCGGACGACCTTGATGACCTGGATCTTGTTCGCGCCGATCTCCTTGAGCATTGCCGTGAACTCGGTCTTCTCTTCGACCTCGGCCGCGGGGCCGGCGCCGCCGACCATCATGCCCGGCATGAACGCCATAGGGGCGGCGGCGGTGACGCCGAACCGCTCCTCGAGCGCCTTGACGAGCTCCGAGAGCTCGAGCACGCTGAGTGTTTCGATCTGGCCGACGATTGTGCCGACGGCTCCGCCGGCCGGCTTCGCCCTTTCCTGTCCTTCTTCAACCTGCGCCGCGCCGTCCTTGACCTCGGCGCCTTCGTCTTTCTTCTTCGTGGGCATTTTCCGACCTCTCTTTCTTGTCTGTATGCACAAACGACGGGGGCGTCCCCCGGCGGGAACGAAACCCCTCACCGGACCGGTCCCCCTGCGGCGACCGTGGCCGCGCTACGCGGCGGCGCCCTTCTTGTCCTCGATGGCCTTCACGACGTTCACGAGGTCCCGCAGGGAAGCGTTGAGGCAATTGATAAGACCTCGCAGCGGGGCCTGTGTCGTGCCGACCACCTGGGCGAGAAGGACGTCCCTCCCGGGGAGCGCGGCGAGCCGGATCACCTCCTTATCGGAAAGGATGCGACCGGATACGTACCCCCCCTTGACACGGGGAAGCTCGTAATCATCGGAGAACTTCTTGATGACCTGCGCGGGGGTTACTTCATCCACCGTGCTGATCGCGACGGCCGTCGGGCCTTCGAGGAAAGGAGTGATGCCCGAATACCCGAGGTCCTCGAAGCTCCGCTTCGCCAGCGTATTCTTGACGACGCGAAGCGTTATGCCCTTCTCGCGGCAGGCCCGGCGAAGCTCGGAGATGTCCTTGACGTTGAGACCGGTGAAGTCGCTCAGGATGATGGACTTGGCGCCCTTCAGGATCGTCTCGAGATCGTTGATCTTCTTCGTTTTCGCTGCTTGAACCATAACCGCTTTCCCTTCTCCTAATGAGCCTCTCCGAGGAGCGACGCCGTATCGATCGCGAGCGACGGGCCCATCGTGGAGGAGATGTACATGCTCTTGATATACTTTCCCTTCGCCGACGCGGGCTTCGCGCGCATGAGCTCCTGCGCGAGCGCCTTGATGTTGTCGACGAGCTTCTGCTTCTCGAACGACATCTTGCCCACCGGCACGTGGATATTGGCGCCCTTGTCGACGCGGTACTCGATCTTGCCGGCCTTCGCCTCCCTGACCGCCTTCGCGACGTCGAAGGTCACCGTGCCCGATTTCGGGTTCGGCATGAGGCCGCGGGGACCGAGCAGCTTTCCGAGCTTGCCGACCTCCCCCATCATGTCGGGCGTGGAGATCGCGACGTCGAACTCGAACCAGCCTTCCTTGATCTTCTCGATGAACTCGACGGAGCCCACGCTGTCGGCTCCGGCGTTCTTCGCCTCCTGTTCCTTCTCGCCGCGCGTGAGCACGAGGACGCGAATCGTCTTCCCCGTGCCGTGCGGGAGGAGAACGGTGCCGCGGACCTGCTGGTCCGCGTGCTTCGGATCGACGCCGAGCCGCGCGGAGAACTCGACCGTCTCGTCGAACTTCGACGGAGGGAAGCTCTTGAGCACTTCCACCGCCTCGTCGATCGGGTACTCGCGCGTGCCGTCGACCTTCGCGACGCTCTCACGATATCTCTTGCCGGGCTTCATAGCTTCACCACTTTCTCGGTGTTATTCCTCGACGATGATTCCCATGCTGCGGGCGCTTCCCTCGATCATCTTCATCGCGGCCTCGATCGTCGCGCAGTTGAGATCCTTCATCTTCGTCTTCGCGATCTCGCGCACCTGGTCCTTCGTTATCTTGGCGACCTTATCCTTGTTCGGCTCGCCGGAACCCTTGGCGATATTGACCGCCTTCTTGAGAAGCTCCGATGCCGGCGGAGCCTTGACGATGAAGACGAAGGTCTTGTCGGCATACACGGTGATCTCGACCGGCACGATCCAGCCGATCATGCTCTGGGTCGAGTTGTTGAACTGCTTGCAGAATTCCATCGAGCTCACCTGGAGCTGGCCGAGCGCCGGACCGACGGGCGGCGCCGGCGTGGCCTGGCCCGCCGGAATCTGCAGCTTGACGATCTTCATGATCTTCTTTTTCGACTTCTTGGCCATTCGAACCAGCGCTCCTTCGTGCTGACCCGCGCGCGGGATCCGGGAATCGTTAAATGGTCTTTACCTGGAGGAAATCGAGCTCGACCGGGGTTTCTCTGCCGAAGATGCTGACGAGAACCTTGACCTTTCCCCGCTCCGGATTGATTTCGTCGACGACGCCGGTGAAATCCGCGAAGGGGCCGTCCACGACGCGCACGTGCTCGCCGAGCGTGAACGGTACCTCCGGTACGATCCCTTCCTTCTTCTCCATCCTTCCGAGAATTCTATCGACTTCCTTCTTCGGGATCGGAAACGGCTTCTTGACGCCTCCCACGAAATGCGTGACGCCGGGCACGTTCTCGATGAGCCCCCACGCCTCCTCGCTCATTTCCATCTCGATGAGGATATAGCTCGGGAACAGCTTCCGGTGGGAAACCTTCTTTTTTCCCTTCTTCATCTCGGCCACTTCCTCGGTGGCCACGAGAACCTTTCCGAACCGCTCCCCCATTCCCGAATTCCTGATGAGACGCTCGATCGTCTCCCGCACCTTGTTTTCGCGGCCCGAATAGGTGTGGACGACGTACCAGCGCATCTTCTTCCCCGCCTCCTCCGGCTCTCTCGATGGTCCGGCCGCGAGCGCCGGGTCGACGGCCTCGGAGGCCCCGGGAGCTTCCATCCCGCCCGCAGGTTCCTGCCCGGCGGGGATCTCCGCTTCCTGTTCCCCGTTCAGATTCTTGAAAATATCATCACCCATGGCGTTTCGCCTGCGAGCCGTCGGCCAGGCTGAAGCCCTCCTTTACCACCCGAGAAGACGCCTCACAACGAGCGTGAGGATCTGGTCGATGATTCCGATGAACACCGTGACGACGAACGTGGCCACGATCACGATCTTGGTGGATTCCTTGAGCTCGTCTCGGGTCGGCCAGGTGACCTTCCGCATCTCCACCCGGGTCTCGCTGAAAAAATGTCTTATTTTCTGGAACATATCTCGCTCCGCCTAGCGGGTCTCCTTGTGTATGGTGTGCTTCCGGCAGAAACGGCAATACTTCTTGTGCTCGAGCCTGTCCGGATGCTTCCGCTTGTTCTTCATCGTCGTGTAGTTCCTGTTCTTGCAGACGCTGCACGCAAGAATCGCAAGTTCTCTCATGGCTTCCCGATTCCTCTCTCCTGTGAGCTACGCTATGATCTCGGTCACGATGCCGGCGCCCACGGTGCGGCCGCCCTCTCGGATCGCGAACCGAAGCTCCTTCTCCATCGCGATCGGCGTGATCAGCTCGATCGTGAGCTCCGCGTCGTCACCCGGAATCACCATCT
>JAPLKY010000232.1 GCA_026387805.1 Candidatus Krumholzibacteriia bacterium | reverse complement strand
CGCGTGCAGCGTGCTGTCGAGCGACCAGCAGCTTCCGTCCGACATCCTCGGCATCACGGGCGCTTCTCTCGCCCTCGCGCTCTCGGATATCCCCTTCGGGGCGATCCTGAGCGGCGTGCGGGTCGGCATGAAGGACGGCAAATTCATCGCGAATCCGACCTTCGTCGAGCTCGACGAAGGGCAGCTCGACATCGTGGTCGCGGGCTCCGATGACGCGATTCTCATGGTCGAGGGGGGCGCGAAGGAGATCTCCGAGGCCGTTCTCCTCGAGGCGCTCGAGTTCGCCCACGCCCAGATCAAGCAGATCAACGCGTTTCAGCGGGAGTTCCTCGCCGCGTGTGCGCCGAAGGCGAAACGTTCTTTCGTGAAAATGGAGATCAACAAGGAGCTCGAGACGAAGCTTCGCGCGGATTATCTGGCCGAGATCGACCGGCTCGCCCGCCTCGAGGGAAAGCTCTGCCGCCAGAACGCGCTGAGCGATCTCCGCACGGCGGCCGTGGCCAAGTACGGCGAGGCCTATCCCGACTCCGAGAAGCAGTTCAAGAAGGTCATGGAACAGATGGAACGCGAAGTCGTGAGATCGATGATCGTCGGGCAGAAGATCCGCTGCGACGGCCGCGGCTACACCGATATCAGGAACATCACCTGCGAGGTCGGCGTTCTCCCGAGGACGCACGGAAGCGCGCTCTTCACGCGGGGCGAGACGCAGAGCCTCGTCGTGACGACGCTCGGCACCGCGCAGGACGAGCAGCGCATGGACGAGCTCTCGGGCGAATCGTTCAAGAGCTACATGCTTCATTACAACTTCCCGCCCTTCAGCGTCGGCGAGGTCGGCCGCTTCAGCGGACCGGGCCGCCGCGAGATCGGCCACGGCATGCTGGCCGAGCGGGCGATCGAACCGGTCATTCCGGCCGACGAGAACTTCCCCTACACGATCAGGGTCGTCTCCGACGTCCTCGAGTCGAACGGCTCGAGCTCGATGGCGACCGTCTGCGGCGGAAGCCTCGCGCTCATGGACGCGGGCGTTCCGATCAAGAAGCCCGTTGCCGGCGTGGCGATGGGGCTCGTGAAGGAAGGGGATCGTTTCGCGATTCTCACCGACATTCTCGGGCTCGAGGATCACGACGGCGACATGGACTTCAAGGTGGCGGGCACGCGCGACGGCATCACGGCGTTTCAGATGGACGTCAAGATCGCCGGCATCCCGCGCTCCATCATGGAGCCCGCCCTCGAGCAGGCGCGCGAGGCCCGCATGAAGGTGCTCGATATCATGAACCGCACGATGACCGAGGCGCGCAAGGAGATCTCTCCGTACGCGCCGAAGATCGTGCAGATCAAGATCCCCGTCGACAAGATCCGCGACGTCATCGGTCCGGGGGGCAAGATGATCCGGCACATCCAGGATACCTCCGGCGCCAAGATCCAGGTCGAGGACGACGGGACGATCGAGATCGCCGCCATCGATCAGGCCGCGGGCGACAAGGCGCTCGAGATGATCAGGGGGCTCACCGAGGAGCCCGAGGTCGGCAAGGTGTACAAGGGGACCGTGCGCGGCATCCAGGTGTTCGGCGCCTTCGTGCAGATCCTTCCCGGCAGGGACGGCCTTCTCCACATTTCCGAGATCGACCGCAAGCGGGTCGAGAGGGTCGAGGACGTGCTCAAGCTCGGGGACGAGATTGAGGTCAAGGTCATCGGCATCGACAAGGACGGCAAGGTGAAGCTGAGCCGCAAGGTTCTGCTCTAACCGTATCACATGCTGAGGTTGCCCGCGCCGCATAAGGTAGCTCTCTCCTCGGGAGCGACCCTTCTCCATCAGCGCAATCCGTTTTCGCCCACGGTCGCCTTTGGCGTCTGGATCGCGGGCGGATCGAGCCGCGAAGAAGAGACGGAGCGAGGGCTTTCCCATCTCCTCGAACACGTCGTTTTTCGCGGGACGAAGGGCCGCGATGCCCTCGCGATCGCGTAC
>JAPLKY010000033.1 GCA_026387805.1 Candidatus Krumholzibacteriia bacterium | reverse complement strand
ATGTTGTATCCGCCTCCTCCGAGAGCGAGGATGCGCGGGTGGCTCCGGTGAAGCAGCTCGATCGCCTCGATATATCCGTTGTTGGTGAGCCTGAGATGCGTGAGCGGATCGGTCGCGAAGCTGTCCGTTCCGAATTGCCCCACGACGACGTCGGGCTTGAAGATCTCCAGGGCCGGCATCGCGATTCCCCTGAACAGCATGAGAAAGACGTCGTCGTCGGCGCCCGGCTCGAGCGGGACGTTCACGTTGTAGCCGAGACCTGCGCCCTGCCCGGTCTCGCGCTCGAATCCTCCCCACGGAAAGAGCGTCTTCCCCGTCTCGTGAATGGAGATCGCGAGAACGGCGGGGTCGGCGTAGTACGCGTTCTGGACGGCGTCGCCGTGATGCGCGTCGATGTCGAGGTACGCGATCCTGAGTCCTCCGCGCCGCAGCTCGTCGATCGCGATCGCGATGTCGTTCACGTAGCAGAAGCCGGACGCCCGGTCGGGGTGGGCGTGATGAAAACCGCCGCATGGATTGAACGCCGCCGCCGCTCCGCCGAGCATGAGGCGCGCCGCGGCGAGGCTCGCCGTCGCCGAGAGCGCCGAAAAATCGTAGACTCCCTTGAACACGGGATTCTCCGGAGAGCCGATCCCGTGCTGCAGCATCTCGATATCGACCTCGGTGCCGCCGTTCGCTCGCTTCAGCGCGGCGACGTACTCCGCCGTATGAAACCGCTCGAGGACCCCCTCCTCGGCCTCTTCCACGTCGACGACGCGAACGCGCCGGGCCGAAAAGAGGCCCCGGGAGTCGCACATGCGGAAGACCCGCGTCACGCGCTCCGGATTGAACGGATGGTCGGGGCTGAATCGGAACGCGCCGAGACGTTTCGAATTGATGAAGAAGGTGTCGGCCTCAGGCGCGGCGCTCACCGGGCTTGCTCCTCTCGGCGAAATCGATCCTGATGGAATAGACTCCCTCCTCGAGGCGACTGTGGACGGAATAGCCGCACTTGTGGAACACGTGGAGCATCTTCTTGTTCTCGGCGAGCACGTCCGCCTTGAAGCCCTCGGCCCCCATGTTCTGCGCGATCGTTATGAGCGTGTTCATGATATACGTGCCGATGCCGCAGTTCTGCCAATTGTCGTGCACGACGAAGGCCACCTCGGCGTAGTCGTCCGTGTGGTCGAGCTTGAAGCGTCCGATCGCCACCATCTCCTCGTCCCCCGGCTCCCCGAGAAGACCGACGATGGCCATCTCCTCGCGGTAGTCGATGTTGACGAGCGGCTGGAGCTTCTCGTGCGGCATCGTCTTGACGATATTGAAGAAGCGGTAGTACACCGTCTCGTCGCTCAGCGTGTAGAAGAACGACCGTTCGATCGCTTCGTCCGTCGGCTTGATCGGCCGGAAGAAGACCGACCGGCCGCCGATCGCCGCGGTGTGCTCGTACTGTTCGGGATAGAACCGGCCCGCCACGGTGAGCGGCATCTGGTCGAGGTGGACGAGGTGGCGCTGCTTCGCGTAGTTGAGAAGATCGTCGCGGAAATCGGGATGGGCGATGCTGATAAGCGCGAGGGCGCGCTCGCGGAGATTCCGCCCGTGGAGGTTCGTGATGCCGTACTCCGTCACGACGTACGCCACGTCCCCGCGCGAGGTCACGACGCCGGCGCCCTGATCGAGAAACGGCACGATGCGCGACACCGTGCCCTTCTTCGCGGTCGAGGGAAGCACAATGATCGGCTTTCCCCCCTTCGACCGGGCCGCCCCGCGCACGAAATCGACCTGGCCGCCGATCCCCGCGTAGAAATACTCCCCGATCGAATCGGCGCAGACCTGTCCCGTGAGATCGACCTGGATCGCCGCGTTAATCGAGATCATGCGGTCGTTCCTCGCGATGAGGACCGGATCGTTCGTGTAGTCGCACGGGTGAAACTCGATGAGCGGGTTGTCGTCGACGAAATCGTACAGGCGCTGGGTGCCCATGCAGAAGGTGGCGATGATCTTGCCGTTGTGGAGCGTCTTCTTGCTGTTCGTGATGACTCCCGACTCGACGAGGTCGATGATCCCGTCGGAGAACATCTCGGTATGGAGGCCGAGGTTCTTCTTGTCCCTGAGAAATCCGAGGATCGCGTTCGGGATCATCCCGATCCCCGCCTGGATCGTCGCGCCGTCTCCGATGAGCCGCGCGACGTTCTGCCCGATCCGCATCGCGACGTCGTCCGGCGGGGGCGGAGTCCACGTGAGGAGCGGGATGTCGCTCTCGACGACGTAATCGATATCCTTGAGATGGATGAAACAATCGCCGAGCGTGCGCGGCATCTGCCTGTTGACCTCTGCGATGACGATCCCAGCCATCTCGGCGGCGGCCTTGACGACGTCGACCGAGACGCCGAGCGAGCAGAAGCCGTAGTTATCGGGTGGCGCGACCTGGATGAAGGCGACGTCTATCCTGAGCCGTCCGGACCGGAGGTACCAGGGAAGCTCCGACATGAAGATCGGCGTGTACTCGGCCCTTCCCTCGTTCACCGCGTCGCGCACGTTCGCGCCGATGAAGAACGCGTTCTGGTGGAACGGCTTGCTGAGCACCGCCTCGGTATACGGAGTCGTCCCGAGCTCGATGAGATTGATCGTCTCGTGGTCGGCGATCGATTTCCCCTTTTCGATGAGAACCTTGACCAGCGTCTGGGGCTCCGCCGCGCCCGAACCGATGAAAATGCGGCTCCCCGGCTTCACGATCTTCACGATATCCTCGATCCCCCGCTTCCGGGAGTTGTACAGCTCGAGAACCGATTTTCCCATGCTCGTCATCCCTTTCTGATACACGATCCGCGCACCTCCTCGCCAATAAGGGTATTGCAGCGGCGGACGATTTACAATCCAAATCGCGCTGCCGCGCTGCCGCGCGGGTGGCGCCGCGCCCGCCGCGCGGGTCCTGCCGCTGATTGCACCCCGCCCGTGCTCGCGAGCATGGCTCGCTGCGCAGCGGGCGGGGACCCCATCAGCGTCACCCGCTAGTCGGGGTCTTCCGGACCCGTCATCCGCGCGGCGAACAATAGCCTTTATAGCAGGCCGCGACCGGTATATATTTTCTCAGTCATGAGCGAGAAGAAGACAATCTTCGCCCTCGGATGGGTGAGCTTCTTCATGGACGTCTCGAGCGAGATGATCTATCCGCTGCTCCCCGCCTTTCTCTTGTCCCTCGGCGCGGGCGGAGTCGCGATAGGATTCGTCGCCGGGCTCTCCGAAACGACCGCCTCCTTTTTCCGCGTGATCTCGGGCTACCTCTCGGACAGATTCAAGAGGAGAAAATCGGCGATCATCCTCGGCTACGGGCTCTCGACGCTCGCGAGGCCTCTTCTCGCGCTCTCGGCGAGCTGGCCTCACGTCCTCGGCTTCAGGCTGATCGATCGCGCCGGAAAGGGCGTGAGGACGCCCCCACGCGACGCCCTCATCGCCGACTCTTCGTCCTCCGCGCGGTACGGGCGCGCCTACGGGATACAGCGCGCCATGGACACGGCGGGCGCCGTTCTCGGACCGGCGCTTGCGACCTGGATTCTGGCCGCCGGCATGGGCTACCGTTCGGTATTCTGGATATCCTTCATACCCGCGGCGATCGCCGTCGCGACCATCCAGCTATTCGTCCGCGAGCGCGGCTCGGACGCGGGTCCTGCCGCCGATCGGCCCTCCGCAGGAGCACTGGTAGCGGGTGGCGCCGATGGGGTCCCCGCGCGGGGCGCAGCGTCAGCGAGCACGCGCGGGGTGAAATCGGCGACAGGACCCGCGTCCGGGCCGCTCTTTACGCGTGAGCTGAAGATCTTCCTCGTCGTGACGGCGATCTTCTCCCTCGGCAACTCCTCGAACTTTTTCCTCGTCTTGCGGGCGAAGGACCTGGGGTTCAGGGACCACGTCGTGCCGATTCTCTATCTGACGATGAACGTCACCTATGCCCTCCTTTCCTACCCCGCCGGAAGGCTCGCTGACAGATTCGGCAAGGGGCGAATCGCGTTTCTCGGATACCTGCTCTATGCGGCGCTCTACGCCCTGTTCGCATTCGAGACGAAGATGAACGCCCTCTGGATCCTTTTCCCGCTCCAGGGGATCTACCTCGCGTTCACCGACGGCGTCGGCACCGCGTACATGGCCACACTGCTTCCGGACGCGAGAAAAGCGACCGGTTTCGCGATCTATTACACGGTCATCGGGCTTGCGCTCCTTCCCGCGAGCATGATCGGGGGATGGCTCTGGGATCGCTATTCACCCTCGGCCACATTCATCGCGGGATCGCTCCTCTCGCTCCTCGCGGGAACGATCTTCGGCATCGCGCTGCTGCGCGGGAGCCGGGCGCCGAAACCCGGAGGGAGCTCATGAGAACGCCGGGAGAGAAGCGAATCTTCGGCCCCGTTCCCTCGCGAAGGCTCGGGCTTTCGCTCGGGATCGACGTCATCCCCCGCAAAACGTGCACCTTCGACTGCGTCTACTGCGAATGCGGAGAAACGACCGATAAAACGTGCGAGCGACGGGAGTTCTGCGCCGTACGCGACGTTCTCGACGACCTCGAGGCGCATCTCTCGCGCATGAAGGAGAAGCCCGACGTCATAACCCTGTCCGGCTCGGGAGAACCGACGCTCTATCTTCCCTTGGGAGAGCTCATCGACGGGATGAAGCGCCTCGCCTCTCTCCCCGTCGCCGTCATCACCAACAGCTCCCTCCTGTGGATGCCCGAGGTGAGGGACGCGCTCGCGCGGGCCGACGTCGTCCTCCCTTCGCTCGACGCCGCGGAAGACGATGCGTTTCGGCGCATCAACCGCCCCCACGAGCTCGTGAGTCTTCCCCGGATCATCGAGGGGCTCGAGCGCTTCCTGAAGGATTATCGCGGCACTGTGCTTTTCGAGATACTTCTCATCAAGAACTACAACACCGATACTCGGAACATCGATGCGCTCAAGGCCGTTCTCGGCAGGATGCGCGCAGACACAATACAGCTCAATACGGCCGTTCGCCCGGGTACCGAGAGCGAGATCGAACCGCTCGACGACATATCGATGCACCGGATCCGCAATCTCTTCGGACCGCGCTGCGAGGTCATCGCCTCGGCCCGGACGTCCCGCACGCGCCACGAGGAAACCGATCTCGAGGAAACGATTCTCTCTCTCCTCGCGCGGAGACCCTGCACGGCGGAGGATCTTCACCGCGCCCTCGGCATGAGCATGGAGAATGCCGAGTCGATCCTGCAGAAGCTCGTCGCCTCGGGCGCGGTCGTCGGAAAAAGCGTCCGGGGAACATTGTACTTTTCGGCGCCGCGGCGGGACACGTAGCACGGTCGGGGCGATCATCCAGCAAGAGGGGCCGCCGGTGGATTCGAAATTGCGCCACGAGCCGCTTTCTGCTATAATTTCTTCAGGATCAATCACGAATCCATAAGCATCTTCAAGCAGCTATATGAACGACGAAGAATCCCTCATCGCGCGAGTACTCTCCGGCGAAACCGCCGCCTGGCACACGTTCATAGAGGTCTATTCTCCTCATATCAGGAAGACGATCAAACGCTACGTCAGGGATCCGGAGGTCGGAAACGACCTCTACGCGAGCCTTCTCGAGAAGCTCAAAATGGGAAAGCTCGCGAGATTCGAATCCAGATCGTCTCTCGCGACGTGGCTTTTCGCCGTTACCCGAAATCACTGCAGGGATCACTATCGCGGCGCGAAAGGGGTGCGGCACCTGTGCATGGCCCTCGAGGGTCTCGGAGAACCCGAGCGGCGCTTCTTCGTTCTCCATTATATCCAGGGTCTTTCGCTGCAAGCGACGTACTGCAGCCTGCGCGCGGAAGCCGGAAACACGATCAGCTACCTCGACCTCTTCGAATACCGGGAGAGGATCAGGAAAGCGATCGAGCAGAAGAAGCTCGGGAGGATCATCGACAGACTGCTGCGGCCCGACGCCGTGACGATCGATCTTTCGACCTCGGCCTCGGGAACCGAGCTGGATCAGGCGGCGTCCATCGAGTCGACGGCGGCCTCCCCCGAATCGAGTCTCGACGGGAAGAATCTGCAGATCGCGATCGAGCACCTGCGCGCGGCGATTCTCGAGCTTCCGCACCGCGATCAGCTCGTTCTCAAGCTGCGTTTCGAGCACAAGAGGAGCGCCCGGGAGATCGGCAAGATCCTCGATCTCGGCAGCGAGAAGCAGATCTACCGAAAGCTCGACAGGCTCTTCGGCGAGCTCAAGTCCATGCTTCTCAAGGGAGATCTGCCGGCCGCTCTCTACCGGGAAGCCGCGGAGGATATCGAGAGCCTTTGCAGATACGGCGGCGTTTGGGAATCGGACAAGCGCTGCGGGATGAAATCTATTTCATAGAAAATGGTCGCGCGGGAAAATGGCGAAAACGGACGTCCAAAATAAGTAATGGGTCTCTCGCGCGCGTGAAAATCTCCAACCGGGATCTTTGAAGAACGGATCCGGAAGGTATCGAATGAGCGACATCTGCAGGAATGAGGAATGGCTCGCGGCGTACCTCGACAAGCGGCTCTCGGCGCAGGAGCGCGACCTTTTCGAGACGCACCTGACCCACTGTCCGAGCTGCCTCGCCGAGCTGATAGCCGCAAAGACCGAGCTCGATGAGATGTCCGCCGAGGAACCGGGAGCGCCCGCCGCGCGGATGTGCTCCGAAGCGCGGCGCCGGAACGAGACCGATCCGCAGTCGTTTCTGCGGCGCGCGTTCTGGTTCGCTCCTCCGTCGCTTTTGCGACGCATCCGCTTCACGCCGCGCACCGCCGCTCTTTCACTGGCGGCCGCAGTCATATGCGCGGGCGCATTCTTCCTCTCGATCCGTTCCGCCGTACGGGATCGCGAGATCGAATCGGCGCGCGGAAGCGTCTCCCGCATTCTCGCAACGGCCGATATCGGGCGCATGCGTCTCTCCGGCGGACCGGATCGCCCCGTCTCGCATGGCGTCGTATACCGCGACGCCGGTGAGCGCGCCGGGGGCTCTTTCGGCCGAATGGAAAAGAGCCTCAAGGCCGCGCTCGCGAGGCGAGGAAACGACTGGCGCCTTTTCGCCCTGCTCGGCGGCCTGTACATGGCGGACAACCAGATAGAACGCGCGGAGACCTCTTTTGAACAAGCTCTCGCCCGGAAGCCCGGAGATGCGCGGCTCCTCAACGACCTGGCCGCGGCCGCGTATCGCCTCGGCAAGTTCGACCTATCGCGGCGGGGCCTCGAGAGCGCCCTCGCGGCGGACAGCACCCGGATAGAAGCGCTCTACAACCTCGCCGTGCTCTACCGCGAGACGGGCGATCGGGCGAATTCGAAGCGGTATATCGAGCTGTACCTCCGCAAGGACCCGTCCTCGCCGTGGGCCGAGCGCGCAAAGGACCTCAACCGCGAATAGATCCTCCGCGCGAGGCGCGCCGCTTTTCACGCCAATCTTCACGCCGGCCTTCATCCCTGTTATTGTCTCGAACGTTCTGCTATAATGACGAATTAGCAAGGCAGGTGTCGCGGAATGGAGCACCCGGGCAAAGCATTCAGAATCGGCATTCTCGTCGCGATCCCCGCGATCGTCGCGATCTTCCTCGCCTGTCCCACGTGCGAGGACGAAGCGCTCGTGCAGCAGCCGAATCCGTTCGGCCTTCCGCTTCATATACTCTCAGAGGAGAAGATCGTCGAGACATATCGCGCCATGGGGTTCGTGAAGAGCTCCGCCAGCCTTCGAAATCTCCACGTGCTGGTCTGCGAGATGCTCGATCGGAGCGACACTCCCCAGTTCGCGTATCTCGCTTCGGAGGTTCTGTGGCGCTCCGAACTCCTCCTGAAGGCGACCCAAAATCCCTATCGCTTGAGAGAGTTTCAGGCGATTCTCCGGGATAGCGAGACGAGGCACGCATACAAGCCCGTTTACGAGCTGTTGCTCCGCTGGTTCACGGCGCTGTACGACAAGCGGGATTCGTCGCCGCGGACGGCGGAGATGATCAAGAAGGACATCGCACTCTCCGAGCGGCTGGGCCTGGGTGCATTCTCGGGGCAGAGTTACGAGGGTCTCGCCGATTACTATCTTCTGATTCACGAGGACGAGCAGGCGCTCCGGTGCATGAAAGAGGGGGTCGCGCGCCATATCGAGTCGGGACACATATCGGGATTGAGCCATCTGACCGGAAGAATAGGCATCTACCACCTGATGAAGGGAGATATCGCCGAGGCGGAAACCTCGCTGCTCCAGAGCTACGAATATGCCCGAATGAACGACGATCCCTACTACCTCTCCCGCTCCCTCGCCTTCCTCTCGGAGCTGCGGGCGAAGCAGGGGCACTTCGTCGACGCCGAGTCGCTCCTCGTGCAATCGATCGATTACGGCAAACGAATGAACGACCCCGCGACCGAGCTGTGCCGTTTCGCCGACCTTGCCAGCCTGTACGTCTCGTTCGGCGAATACGATCGAGCCGAGGCCGCGATCGAGAAGGCGATCTCCCTCGATCGGAAGCAGAGCGATCGGGTCGGCTACGTGTACAAGATTCTCGATCGGAACCGGACCGCTTATTACCTCGCGAAATGCCTTGCGCTCCGGGCGACCATCCGGCTTTCGACGGGAGAAACGAAGGAGGCCGTCGAGACGATGAGGCAGGCGCTCGCCACCGCCAGATACAGCGCCGACTGGAGCTTCGAGGCGGATCTCACCAAACAGCTCGGAGACGCCTGCGCGTCGGCGGGCGACGCCAAGGAGGCGGTCCGATGCTATACGAAGGCATGCTCGAACGCCCGAAAACGGCGGGAGCTCGGGAAGGAAGCGGAATACCTGACCGCGGCGGGAGGACTATACCTTGACCGTAAGGAGTACTCCCGCGCCGAGGATTACCTGAAGCGGGCCGCCGGGCTCGCCGACGCCCCCCTCTACTGGATGCAGCGCGTGCGGGCGCTTCATCTGCTCGCCCGCGCCGAGATCGGCCTGCATGAGCAGGGCGAGGCCCGGAAGCTCCTCAACGAGTCGATCGCGACTTTCGAACGTGAGCTCGCCGGCAAACGTTTTGCGGAGAACCGGCACACGCTCAACGGAGAGATACACTCGATCTTCTCCGATCTTCTCGTCATCGAGAGCGACGATTCGGGCAGTTGCGATTCGATCATCTTCGCCGCCGAAAAGGCGCGGCACCTGTGCTACGGATCGAACAGCATCCATGCAGACGACCTCGCGGCGAGAATCGAGCGCTGCATCGGCGACAAGGAGTGGATTCCGGAGAATGCGCTCATCGTCCAGTATCTCGTGACTCCCGGGAAACTGATCATCGTCGTTATGGACAGAGGCGAAGCGACGTACCGATCCGTGCCCGTCGCCCGGGAGAAGCTCGAGGAAGAGGCCGGAGCGTTCGCCGCGGCGTGCCGCGCGGCGCCGGATCCGGCTGCGGCGCCCGGCGGCGACGCGTCGAGCCGCGAGATCGAGGAACGCGCTCGCTCGCTCTACCGGCTCCTCGTGGAGCCGATCGAGCGATTCGTCTCGGAAAAAGAGACGATCTGCATCATCCCCGACGAATCGCTGCGCCGCCTTCCCTTCGGAGCGCTGCTCCCGCCCGGACCGGACGGGCGATTTCTGGTCGAGAGCAAGAGAATACTCGAGAGTTCCGACCTTCTCGCCCTGCGCGCCGCGGCGACGA
>JAPLKY010000328.1 GCA_026387805.1 Candidatus Krumholzibacteriia bacterium | reverse complement strand
CACGTTCTTTCCGAGCTTCGGGTGCGCGCACCCCACGACGACGACGGGCGTCGGCGAGAGCATCTGCACCATGCCGAATTTCACCTTTACGATCATTGAGACCTCCCCTGAACGCTCAAACGAAAGCCCCCTTCACGCTCGACGGAAAGGGGGCTCGATTGACGGTTCGATGGAGACGGCGCCCGGCGCGTCACCCGCACTTCGAGAAGCCGCATTCCCTGCACACGGCGCAGCCGCTCTCGTGCTCGAGGGAACCCCCGCAATCGGGGCAGAAGCCGGTGATCTTGTCGCCGCTCCCGCTCGACATCTTCACGGCCTTCTTCCCCACGGGAGTCTTCTTCTCGAGAAGGTAGCGCTCCATCGCTTTCGCGATCGCGTCGCTGCACGAAAGAATCATGCCCCCCTTTTCCCACCCGGGATTCGGGCAACGGACGCCGTGGAGCTGCTTGACGATCGCCTTCGGATCCAGCCCGGCGCGGAGCGACAGCGAGATAAGACGGCTGATCGCTTCCGCCTGCGAGGAGGAGCATCCGCCGGCCTTCCCCATCTGCGTGAAGACCTCGAAGAGACCGTGCTCGTCCTCGTTGATCGTGACGTAGAGGTTGCCGCAGCCGGTCGTCATCTTGCGCGTGCTCCCCGCGATCACGGAGGGACGCGCCCGCGGAGTGAGGAGCGACTCGTCGATGACCGCGAACGTCTTCTCCTCGGCGTGGTTCACCTTGCCGATGTTGAGCACCTGCTCGGTGCGGCTTCCTGCAGGTAAACCTTCTCGACTTCCTCCTTCGTCGCGCTGTTCGGAAAATTGACCGTCTTCGAAACGGCGTTGTCCGTGTACTTCTGGAACGCAGCCTGAACCCGCACGTGCCAATCGGGCGCGATGTCGTGCGCGGTGATGAAGACCCTGCGCCACTTCTCCGGTATTTCCTCGATCTCCCGCACGCTCCCCTTCTGCGCGATCTTCTTCATGAGCTCGTCCGAGTAGAATCCCTCGCGCGTCGCGATCTCCTTGAACAGGGGGTTCACCTCGACGAGCTCGTCGTTGTCCATGACGTTCCGCACGAACGCGACGGCGAATATCGGCTCGATGCCGCTCGAGCAGCCGGCGATGATGCTCAACGTCCCGGTCGGCGCGATCGTCGTCGCCGTTGCGTTGCGCACCTTCGGGGAGCCCTCCTTGTCGTAGACGCTCCCCTTGAACGACGGGAAGGTGCCGCGCTCTCCGGCGAGAGAGACGCTCGCCGCGCGCGCCTCGCGCTGGATGAAGCCCATGACCTCCTCGGCAACCTCGAGCGCCTCTTCCGAATTGTACGGAATCTCGAGTTCGATGAGCATATCGGCGAATCCCATGACGCCGAGGCCCACCTTGCGGTTCCTGAGCGTCATCTCGCGGATCTTCTCGAGAGGATAGCGGTTCATGTCGATGACGTCGTCGAGGAAGCGCACCGCTTTCGCGACGACGTCGCCGAGCTTCTTGAAATCGACTCTCGGCTTCCCGTCCGCGCGTTCGACCATGTGCGAGAGGTTGATCGAGCCGAGGTTGCACGATTCATACGGAAGGAGCGGCTGCTCGCCGCAGGGATTGGTGCTCTCGATATCGCCGAGCTGGGGCGTCGGATTGAACCGGTTGATCCGGTCAAGGAACACGACTCCCGGCTCGCCGTTCTTCCATGCGAACTCGACGATCATCTCGAACACCTTGCGCGCGGGGATGCGGTCGACGGTCTCGCCGCCGTGCGGATTGACGAGCGTATAGGCGCGGTCTTCCTTCACCGCTTTCATGAACTCGTCGGTGACTCCCACCGATATGTTGAAATTGTTGAGCCTCGAGTTGTCGCGCTTCGCCGTGATGAAATCGAGGATATCGGGATGATCGACTCTGAGAATCGCCATGTTCGCGCCGCGGCGCGTGCCCCCCTGCTTCACCGTTTCGGTCGCCGCATCGAAGACCGTCATGAAGGAAATGGGACCGCTCGAGATCCCTTTCGTCGTTTTCACGACGTCGTTCCTGGGGCGGATGCGCGAGAAGGAGAATCCCGTTCCCCCTCCGCTCTTGTGTATGAGGGCGGTATGCTTGATCGTCTCGAAGATGCTCTCCATCGAGTCCTCGATGGGGAGAACGAAGCAGGCGGAGAGCTGCTGGAGCTCGGCGCCGGCGTTCATGAGGGTCGGCGAGTTGGGCAGAAAATCGAGGGATGCCATCAGCCCGTAGTATTCCTCTTCCCATTGCCGGCATTTCTCAGCCTTGCCGTAAAGCCGTTCCGCCGAGGAAACGTTGTTCGCGACGCGGCGGAACAGCTCCTCGCCCGATTCCGTCACGTTTCCTTCAATATCCTTGCGAAGGTAGCGCTTTTCGAGAACACGCAGGGCATTTTCGGAAAGCTGCGGCTTCATCCGCGACGAATCCATTCCAACCCCCATTCCTACAATAAGTTATATCGATACTCCGCTGTGCCCTGCCCTCAATTCTTCATTCCTACATATTGGGGCGAGACAGAATATTACATACCAGATATGGGGTGTCAATAAGTAAATCCAAAAATAATTCCCCCTCCGCGTCGCACTTTCAGATGCGTTCTGATTTTGCATAAACTACGCATTAGTAACATGTTATACAATCTATCACCCCCTCGGCGGCTTCCATTAAATATGTTCTTCCAGAAACGCCCTTCTCGTGCTATATTCTCCCGCATGAAAATCATGAAAGCGATGCCGATACTGCTGATCCTGCTCGGTTCGACCTGCATCGGCCTTTCGGCGCAGACGCTCGGGCAATTCTCGGGCGTATCCGCCGCGGCGGACGGGGAAGGATCCGTCTTCATGCTCGCCGGGGACGATGCCTTTCGCACCGGAGTGAGCGCGCGGTTCAATATATCACGCGTGAGCGATTTCGGGCTTCAGCTCGGTCTCGATCGTTCGTGCAGCGAGAGCTTCTTCGGCGGCGGCATCGACTTCAAGATCGTGCTCCTCGAAAGCACGGCGCGGCTCCCGATGAACCTCGCGCTCGACGCCTCGTTCGGAAGCCTGAACTCCGGCGCGGCAGGGCGATTTCGCTTCGGTTTCGGCATCCTCGCGAGCGGCCGCATAGCGTCCGGCGCGGGGCGCGTGATCGAGCCCTATTGCTCCCTTATCGCTGAAATCGAGCAGATCGACGTGAAGCACGGGAACACGGCCGTCGCCCGATGCCTTTGCCCCGGCTCGAACGACGAGACCGACGCAGGCGCGATCGTGCGGATCGGTATCAAGATTCCGGTCTCCAACGAGGCTCAGCTCCTCGTCGAGGCGGATCTCTCCCGGTCACCCCTCTTCGGCGCGGGCTTCAATATCGTCTTCTAGGAAGCGGTGCGCGGCTATGAGGTCTTTTCCGCGACGACAACCGTGATGTTGTCGCTTCCGCCCTCTTCCTTCGCGCGCTTGATGAGCCTCTTGCAGACCTTCTCGGGGGTGCCGCCGGCCGTGATCTTCGCGATTTCCTCCTCGCCGAGCATCGAGTAGAGACCGTCGGAGCACAGGAGCATGCGATCTCCCGGCGCCACCGGCACCGATTCCATGATGTCGACATCGAGCTCGCCGCGAAGACCCACCGCCTTCGTTATGACGTTTCGGTGCGGATGCCGCACGGCCTCTTCCTTGCTCAGCGTTCCCTTGCGGACCATCTCCCCCACGACGCTGTGATCGTCGGTCAGCTGTCTGAAGGCGCCCTTGCTCAGAAGATACGCGCGCGAATCCCCCGCGTGCGCGATATGGATCAGATCGGGAAGCATCACGATTGCGGTGCACGTCGTGCCTGCGGCGCCGTTTCGCCCCTCGCCGACGATCTCGAAAACCTCGCGGTTCGCCTCGAGGAACGCCCAACGCAGACGGTTCACCGCCGGGGCGGACAGCGAGCTGCGCGATTCGTGCAGCTCTCCGCCGTGCCCCCGTTCAACGACCGCGGCGCCCGTTCCGTCGTAATAGACGCGCCCCATCACCTCGACCGATTTCTTGCTCGCCTCCGCTCCGGACAGGTGCCCTCCCATACCGTCCGAGACGATCGCGAGCACGCCGAGGCTTTCGATGAGATCGTCCGATTCGGGCACATAGATGCCGTAGTAATCCTCGTTGCGCTCGCGGACGGAACCGCGATCGCTCTCGGCGCTGAAGATGTACCTCATCGCTGTTTCTTTCATTCCGAACGCAAAGGAGCCCTTGTCTTGTCCGATGATCGATGCTAGATTGCCTGAAGTAAGGTAGCGACCCGCGATTTTAACGTCAATCGAAATCGCGGATTCCGGCGATAGAGCACGGCACGGACTCCGGATGTGCGCGAATGGCTGAACAGAGAGCGAAGCGCCTGCGGCCCCATGCGATCCTCGGCATAGGGATCATTCTCGCTTCCGAGATGCTTCTCATCGCCGGCAACGTATGGATCAAGACCTACTTCACGCCGCTCGTCTGGACCGGCTACATCATCTTTATCGACGCCCTTGTCGCCGCGCGAAAGGGAAACTCCCCCCTCACCGCGCGGCGCAGGGAGTTTCTCCTGGTCGTCCCGATCTCGATCATCGCCTGGTACGTGTTCGAGGGAGTGAATCTTCTCCTGAAGAACTGGTCGTACGTGAATCTCCCCGAAGGGACCGCCGCGCGCTGGCTCGGATATGCCTGGTCGTACGCGACGATCACCCCCGCCATATTCATAACCGCCGAGCTCATCGATTCGCTCTTCGGAGATCGCCTCCGCAATCGCCGGCCGCTCGTTCTCGGCCGCGGGACCGAGACGGCGTTCTTCTTCGCGGGCTTTCTCCTCTTCGTCGTCATCCTCGTCTATCCTTCTCCCTGGCTCTGCCCTCTTCCCTGGATCAGCGTTCTTCTCTGGTTCGAGGGAATGAACGACCGGCTCGGGATCGGCTCGTTCGGCGCGGCGTTCCGGGCGGGAGATTACGGCCTCTTCACGTCGCTCCTCATCTCCGGCGCCGTTTGCGGATTTCTCTGGGAATCGTGGAATTTCTGGGCGCTCACGAAGTGGAACTACCACGTGCCCTATCTCCCCGGCGTGAAGCTCTTCGAGATGCCGGTTCTCGGCTTCCTCGGTTTTCCTCCCTTCGCCCTCGAGTGTTTCCTCATGTACCGGTTCATCCGTTTCCTCACGCCCGTGCGGCTCGACGTCGACGTTCTCGGCGGCGCGTGGAGCGTCACAAGATCGGGGGATACCCCATGAACATGCGCGACGCGCTCAGGCGCCTCATCGAATCGAGCACGGCCGTCATCTTCGATTTCGACAACGTCATCGTCGATTCGGAGCCGTACCACTTCGAGGCATATTCCCGCGTCTTCGCGAAGGCAGGGCACACGCTCGACCGCGCGGAGTACTGGCTCGAATGGACTTCGCGAGGCGGCGGGGCCGAAAGCGAAATACGACGCTACGACCTGAAATTGGATCCCTCCGCAGTGCGCGCCGAAAAGGACCCCATCTACTCGGCCTTCTGCCGCTCGGGGGCCGTTAAACCGTTCGCGGAGGCAAGCGCCATCATCGAAGCATTCGAAAAGGCCGGGCTCATTCTCGCCATCGCCTCGGGTTCCTACGAACGCGATATCAGGGCGATTCTCCGCGCGAACGGGATCGAAGACCGCTTCCGCGTCGTCGTGGGCAAGGACAACATCAAGAAAACGAAGCCGCATCCCGAGACCTATCTCATCGCGGCGGAGCGGCTCGGGATTCCCCACGAACGATGTCTCGCGATCGAGGACGCGGAAAAAGGCGTAACGAGCGCGAAAGAAGCGGGAATGAAGGTGATTCTCATCGAAACGGAGATCACGAGGGATCTGAAGCTCGGCGGCGCGGACCTCGAGATCTCGAGCCTCGCCGAACTGCGGGACCTTTTGAAGGATTTGACGGCCTGAAGATATGCGCCGGGCGCCTATTTAAAGAGACTCTTGATCGATCCCCAGCTCGCCTTTTCCACTCCGATCTCGCACTTCACATTAACGGTATCGACCGAAGCGCATTCGACGAAAGAGCCCCGCGTGATGAGATCCCCCGCGTCGCGCGTCAGGGAAAACGCCTTGTAGTAGAACGTCGCGACGCTCGGGATGCCCGTCTGGAAGTAGTACTGGCTCTCGCCGGGGACGCTCGGCACTTCGACTGCGAGAAGCCCGTCCTCGATGCCCGTCGGATAGCGATCGGTCCGGTAGCGGATCATCGTCCGGTTGCCGCTCCCCGCGATCCAGGTGAGCTTGACGAAACATCCATGCCCCTGTTGGGCGACGAAATCGGTAACGCTCGTATTGGGCTCCTCGCAGATCGGCCTCTGGCACGTATAGAGGTAGTTCTGTCCGAGGAATCCGCCGTGCTGCGGAGAAAAAACGTTGTGCGATTTCCCGTAGTCGTCGATCGCGATCATCTTGCCCGTCTGGCTGTTCGGTCTCAGATCGATCCACACCGGATCGCTCCCCTTGACGCGAACCACCTGGGCGTAACCGATCCGCACCGGACCGCAGGAGCTCTCGCATGCCTGGAGCGCGAGATCGAGGCGATAATTGCTCCCGCATTTGCACCGGCAGCTCGCGACGACGCTCCAGCAGTTGTCCGGAACGAACACCGAGAGACTCTCGTTCGATACGACCGAGAACTCGAGATATCCGGCTCCCTCGTTGAGATTATACGCCCACAGGGGAACGTCGATCACGAGCTCGCTCGAAAGCATGCTCCTGCTGCAGACGATATCTGTGGGAATCGAAGAGGCGTCGCCGAAATGGACGGCGAGCCTCACGAGATAATCGAACTCGGCGAAACTCGACGAGAGCGCGAGGGCGCCGTAGCACTGCGCCTCGAGCGCGCCGCTCGCGCTGACGATGAAAGCGATGAGAACAATCGAAGCCAGAAGGGCTCTCTTCATGATTATAATCCTCCGATGACCTCCGCTCCGCGCGCCAAAAGGCCTCGTTAAAATTCTTTACTCCGCATTAATTATGACAGCTTTGATCGATTTTGTCAAGGGGGTTAAAATCATTATTCGTTGGATACTAGAGGCGTTGATGCAGCTCAGCGGATCATGGTCCCAAGGTTCCTTTTAGTTCCTCTTGATTTCTCTCTATTCCTCATTTATTTCTCTTTCCCTGTTGCGGAGGCCGCGCCAGTACTCGATACGCCGGATCATTTCACGTTCGAAGCCGCGTTCGACGGGATGATAATAGCGGCGGCCGGCGAGCTCTTCGGGAAAATACTCCTGGTCCACGACCGCATCGGGCTCTTCGTGCGGATAGCGGTAACCCTTGCCGTAACCGATATCCTTCATGAGCCCCGTCACGGGATTCCGGATCCAGAACGGCACGGGGAGCGGTCCCTGCTCGCGAACGTCCCGCGCGGCGTCCTCGTCGGCCGTATAGAGCGCGTTGCTCTTCGGAGCGAGCGCGAGATAGACGGCTACCTGCGCGAGAGCGAGCTTCCCCTCGGGAATGCCGATGAAATGAACCGCCTGCATGCCGTTCAGGGCCGCGGCGAGCGCCTGGGGATCGGCGTTGCCGATATCCTCCGAGGCGAACCGAACGAGGCGGCGAGCCACGTAGAGCAGATCCTCCCCCGCTTCGAGCATGCGCGCGAGCCAGTACAGGGAAGCGTCAGGATCCCCTCCCCGAAGGCTTTTGTGAAGAGCGGATATGATATTGTAGTGCTCCTCCCCCTTCTTATCGTAGAGAATCGCTCTTTTCTGCGCCGCCTCTTCGAGAAGCTCCCGGGTGAGGGCGATCCCCGCATCCCCCCGCCCTACCGATTGCACCGCCATCTCGAGCGCGTTGAGGGCCATGCGCGCGTCGCCGTAGGAGAGGTACGCGAGGTAGCGGATGTCCTCTTCTGAAATCGCGATGTCCATACCGCCGTAACCCGTCGCGGGGTCCGCGAGCGCGCGGGCGACGACCTTCGCGATCTCTTCCTCGCCGAGAGGCTTGAGAATGAACACGCGGCACCGCGAGAGCAGCGGCGCGATGACCTCGAAGCTCGGATT
>JAPLKY010000176.1 GCA_026387805.1 Candidatus Krumholzibacteriia bacterium | reverse complement strand
TCACCTCGTGAGGGAGATCGTCGTCGACGGAGAGCGGATCGGCGCGATCCTCATCATCAAGGATATGCGCGAGATCAACACGAGACTCGCCCGCTACCTCGCGATCGCGGGGGCGATCATCGTGCTATCGGGGATGGTAGCTATCTTTCTCGCTTCGCGGTTCCACACGGTGGTCTCGCGTCCCGTCGCGGATATGATGGAAACCATGACGAAAGTCACGGCGACCGGCGACTACTCGATGCGCGCCGTGAAGCTCGGCAATGACGAGCTCGGATCCCTCGTCGACGGATTCAACGAGATGCTCCACCGCACCGAGGAGGGAACCTCCGCGCTCGAGATCGCCAAGTCGCAGGCCGAGGCGGCGAGCCGGGCCAAGTCGCTCTTCCTCGCGAATATGAGCCACGAGGTGCGCACGCCCCTCAACGGGGTCGTCGGAATCCTCAAGCTCATGGAAGCCACGCCGCTCAACGAGAAACAATTGCGATACGTGAACACCGCGATTACCGCCTCCGACACGCTCCTCAGCGTCATCAACGACATACTCGACTTCTCGAAGATCGAGGCGGGGCGGCTCGAGCTCGAATCGATGAATTTCTCCGTGCGCGACCTCGTCGAGCGGGTCGTGCAGATGTTCGCCGAACGCACGCGCCTGAAGGGAATCGAGCTCCTGGTCTTCGCGCAACCAGAGCTGCCGACCCACATGCGCGGAGACCCCAATCGTCTCGCCCAGGTGCTCATCAACCTCGTCGGGAACGCGATCAAGTTCACCGATACGGGCAGCGTCACGATCCGGGTATTCCTCGAGGCGGGCGGCACGGAGCACGCGACACTGCGATTCACGGTCTCGGATACGGGCATAGGAATCAGTGAAGAGCAGAAAGGTCGTCTCTTCCAGGCGTTCTCGCAGGGCGATGCATCGACGACGCGCCGCTTTGGCGGCACGGGGCTCGGACTCGCGATCTGCAAGAACATCGTCGAGCTCATGGGCGGTTCGATCGGCGTCGAAAGCGTGCCGGGCGCGGGATCGACGTTCTGGTTCACCGTGAAGCTCGAAATGCGGGACGACTCGACGGTCCTTCGGAAGTCGGAGCACCCCGGCGCTCTCCATGCCTCGGCGGACGGCAATACCGCGCCGGGACGGGGCCGATCGGCCGAGATGCCGCGCGGCACGGGAGCGCCCGCGCGCGGCGGACGGATCCTCCTCGCCGAGGACAACGACATCAATCAAATGCTCGTCCTCGAAATTCTCCGCATCGCGGAGCACGAGTGCGACTGCGTGGCGAACGGATGGGCGGCGGTCGCGGCCTTCCAGACCGGCGGCTACGACCTCATCCTGATGGACTGCCAGATGCCGGAGATGGACGGCTACGCGGCGACCCGCGCGATCCGCGCATGGGAATCGACGCATTCCCGGGAGACGCGGGACCGGAGAATCCCCATCATCGCGCTGACCGCCCACGCCCTCGCGGGAGACCGCGAGGCGTGCCTCGAATCCGGAATGGACGATTACCTGAGCAAACCGCTCGATCCGACCGTCCTCATCGCGCTCATCGACCGTTGGCTCAACAGGTCCACCCCGGCGCCGCAAACCGCGGGCGGCGCTCCGTCGCGCCTTGCGCCGAGGGAGCCCGACGACGTCGCCGTCGATTATGACGCCCTCGTCGAGCGCTGCATGGGAAACGTTCCCCTCGCGCAGCGACTCGTCGCGAAGTTCCGGACACAGGTGGAAGCCGATCTCGACGCCCTTCGCGCGGCGATCGCGAGCGGGAACGTGGAACAGACCGCTTTCCATGCCCACCGCATGAAGGGGGCGGCGGCAAATCTCTCGGCCGAGGGAATACGGAACGCGGCTGCGATCATCGAGTCGAAGGCGAAGAGCGGCGACATGACCGACGTGGCGCAGAAGCTCGATGCTCTGGACGCGCAAATCCATCACCTCCGGGAATACGCTTCCCCGGAGCAGCCCAGCGCGGCAGTATGACGCGTTTGACCCGCTAGTCCGCCGGCTTGAATCTCCACGCCGCGAGCAGCACGAAGGCGACGCCGAATCCGGCGAGCACCGCCGCGTCGAGCGCGATCGCGCTCAACCCGTATCCGAACGAAATGATCTTATGTATGCCGTCCATCGCCCATCCCGTCGGAAAAAGGAAGGACGCGACCTTGAACGCCCGCGGAACGAGCTCGATCGGCCACCAGCATCCGCCGAGCGCCGACATCGCGAGCGTCGTGACGATGGAAACGGCCGACACCTGCTCGGGGTTCCTGAACAGGGATCCGAAGAAGACGCCGAACGCGCCCGTCGAGAACGCGAAGACGGTCATGAGAAAGACGAGGGCGCCGGGGCTCCGGCCGAGGGAGATCTTGAAGACGAATTTCCCGACGAGGAGGAGAAACGCGATCTGAATGAAAGCGACGAGCATCCGCCCGAAGAGCTTGCCGAGGAGGATGCTCTCCGCGCCGGCCGGAGTGTACGCGTATCTTCTGAGCACTCCGGTGAATCGTTCCACGGTGATCACGGCGCCGCTGAAGACCATCGTCATGAGCACGAACATGACGAGATTCCCCGGGACGGAGGACTGGAATCCCGACGGGATCTTCTTGATCTTCCCGGCGACGTTCGAGCTCACCGTCACGAGAGGCGGCGCCGCGCGGAGCGAATCGAATTCGACCTCGATGGAGTCGAGCATGCCGGGGCACGACCGGGCGACCGCGAGCAGGCTCCCCGCGACGCTGTCCCCCGCGAGCGCGATTCCTTTCCGGCCCGCATCGAGCGCCTCCGCCTCGACCTCGATGAGACGGGACACGACGCGCATGAGCGAGCGGAAAACGGCCGCGTTCACGGCCTCGCTCGCCTGGACGTCGGCGTCGCTCTCCTTCCTGAGGATGAGCGCGACCTTGCTCCTCGCGAGAATCTTCTCGGTGAAATCGGACGGAATGACGAGGGTCCGGACGGCCTTCTCCCCCGCGGTGTGCGGCGCCTCACGGCCTCATGTTGCCACGCCCTCCAGGAGGCGAGCCATCAGCTTCTGCAGGGACTGCGTAACCGGTGAGTTGGGGTTGGCCAGGACGAAG